>JAKQBU010000639.1 GCA_029573975.1 Planctomycetota bacterium | reverse complement strand
CAATGATGACAATGAGAATCCCTTCTTTATCCCGATCCAGGCAACCCTGGTCAGCAATCAGCCGCCGGAGATGGATGTGCTGTATGTGGATACCAACGGCGTCACAGTGGCGGTGCTGGACGGGCGGTCGCGGATCGATTTCGGGACGGCCAAAACGGGAACCTATCCTTCTCCTCACGCAACGTTTCTCGTTGTCAATAATGGGGCCATCGGCAGCAACAATCTGGAATTGACGACGATCGGATTGCCCGGAGGCTTCCAGATGGCGGAGCCGTTTTATGGTGCGTCCTTGCCGGCGGACGGGGGTTCCACGTTCATTACGGTGGAGGCGATGAACCTGTATGAGGGGACCTACAGCGGCAGCCTGGAGCTGTTCGCGAACGATCCGGACGAGAATCCATTTGATTTGCCTCTCCTGGTGAATGTAACCGGCAATGAACCGGTTTATGAGCCGGAAATCAGGGTAACATCAGGGGATCAGGAATTCTGGGACGGACTCACCACCTATGATTTCGGTACAATCCCGCAGTGGCAATCCGGCGCCATCATAACCTTTACCATCGAGCAGATGAACGAAGGCGAACCGCCTTTGATGTTGCTCGACCTGGACTGGCCGGAAGGACTCACTCTGGTGGATGGGATTTCAGAGGGCGAGAATACCTTGTGGTATGGTGAAACCGCGAGCATCAGCTTCCAGGTGGATACCTACCAGGCGGGCACCGTAAGCGGCGAGATTCTGATTTACAGCAACGATCCCGATGAAAATCCATTTAACATTCCTGTGACGGGAACCATCGAGACACCCGCGATCATTGGAGTTTTCCTCGATAAACAGCCATCGCCGCAGAGTATCACAGATGGCCAGGGTCAGGCCATCAGTTTCGGCAGCGTCCAGCAGGGGAAAACCGGCCCGGTTCTCCAGTTTATCATCTCCAATATTTATGAAGACTTCGAGGGACCGGGTTTATCGCTGGGCAATCTGCAGGTCCCGAATGGCTTTGCGCTGATAGACGGCCTGGATGACGGCGAAATGTATCTCTATCCCGGGGAGAGTGCCCTTTTCAGTATCCAGATGACCACAGACGCGGTGGGTGCACACAGCGGAACGGTGGAGATTTCGTATTGGTCCTATCAGACGGATGAGGTGTTTGACTTCCCTATTACCGGTATGGTTACCAGTATCCCCGTCATTCCTGATGTGCTCCCGCCGGAAATCAGTGTATCGGCGGCGGGCGTCAATCTGACTGATGGACAGAACCAGCCGGTTGACTTGGGCACGGGGTTGGAGGGCCAGACCGGGACGGACTCTGTGTTCACCGTACGGAACGACGGACAGAGTTCCTTGATCCTGAGCAGCCTGATTCTGCCGGATGGGCTGCTGCTGGTGGAGGGCTTGAACACGAGTCTGGAGGCAGGTGCCAGCGACACTTTCACAGTACGGCTGGACACGCAAACGGTACGTACCATAAATGGTGAGATTCGGATCGCCAATAATGACAGCAATGAAAATCCCTTTAATTTCCCCGTAACCGGCAAGGTCATCGGGCCGGAAATTGCGGTTTGGTCTGATATGGCAGAATTAACGGACGGCCAGGTAAATATCTTCGATTTTGGTACGGAGATCGAGGGTCAGGCCGGCACGGAATATGTTTTTACCGTGCGGAATAACGGGCAGAGTCCCCTGGTCCTGGACGGTCTCCTGCTGCCGGAAGGTTTAGTGCTGGTGGAGGGCTTGAACACGAGTCTGGAGGCGGGCGCCAGCGACACTTTCACAGTGCGGCTGGACACCCAGGCGGTACGTACCATCAATGGTGAGATTCGCATCGCCAATAATGATAGCAATGAAAATCCCTTTAATTTCCCCGTAACCGGCAAAGTCATCGGGCCGGAAATTGCCGTGCGGCTGGCCGCCCTGGAAATAACGGATGGCCAGGCAACGGTTGTGGATTTTGGTACGGTGGGCTGGGGTACGGCAGAACCGCCGCAATTTGTTTTTACCGTGAAGAACCTTGGCGAGGGGGATCTGATTCTTGGCAGCCTGAGTCTGCCGGCGGGTTATACCCTGGTGGAAAGTGCCGTTCCTGTTTTGGAGCCTGGTACGGAGGATACCTTTACCGTCCGGCTGGATACCGACACTCCGGGCCTCAAGGCCGGCGTTATCAGCCTGGGCAACAATGACAGTACGGAAAACCCGTTCGTTTTCCCGATTACCGGTCTGGTCGCCGCTCCGGAAGTCACGGTGCTGCTGGGAGACCAGAATATTGTCAATGGGCAAACCTCGGCCATTGATTTTGGAACGATGGAATATGATGAACCGGCGCCAAGTCTGGTCTTTACCGTGTGCAATGACGGTAATTACCCGCTGAATCTCGGCAGTGTGATTTTGCCTGCCGGGTATGAGTTGGTGGATGGTTTGCTGGAGAGTCTCCAGCCGGGAGAAACGGATACCTTCACGGTCCGCCTGGATACCGGCACCGAAGGGACACAGGCCGGCCCGCTCCATTTTGTTGCCAATGATCCGGATGAGAATCCCTTCTCGTTTGAAATTACCGGCCATATAGCCTGTCCGGATATTGTCGTCCTGGCGGGATCTGCGGCTTTGGAGGATGGGCAAAGCAGTCCGATTCCCTTCGGAAACACCAACGAAGGCTGGACGCCTCCGGCCGTCAGTTTTACCGTCCGCAATGAGGGGGATATGGATTTGCATATAGATGCCATTACCCTGCCGGCGGGTTACAGCCTGGTGGAAGGTCTTGCCGAAATCCTGGCGCCGGGAGCTTCCGATACCTTTACCATCCAGATGGATACGGCGACTGCCGGCATCCAGTCCGGCTGGGTCCGCATTGCGAATAATGATGCGGATAAGAACACCTTCGATTATAGCGTCACAGGGGAAGTATTTGCCGTCGAGGTGATCGAAGACAACAGCGCCCATCTGAAAAATGAAAAGGATGGCTTGGTAATCGTAAGCCTGACCGGACCGGGTACCCTGAATATTTACAGCTCCGAAAGCCAGCCCGACCGCATCGAAAATATCGTGCTGACGGATACCACCGATAAGTCTTCTTTATCCATCAAAACCAAGGGTGATGCCTATGCGGTGGTGGGCAGTATCTTCATCAACGGCTCCCTCGGCAAGCTTTCAACAAAAGAGACGCGGATCGAAAATGCCATTATCGCTACCGGCGGGATTGAAGCCCTCCTGCTCGACGACCTGGCGGGCACTATTATAGTCAGTACCGATGCTTCCGTGGAGCAGGGTATCGTGCTGGTGGCGGATGATATCGGCAGCGGCGCGGTTTTTGATTTTTCCGGACCGGTCCGCCTTTTCCGCGCGGGTACGTATCCAAGCGGTTCGCTGTCGGCCGGCTGCCTGCGCGATGTGGTCATCAAGGAGGGTAATTTTGCCGTGGATGTCACGGCGAGCGCCGGTTCGGTGCTGAACCTGCGGGCCGCCGGCGACATTACGGGCGATATCCTGGCCATGAATAAGGTGGGCCAGGTGAAGACTCCGCAAGGCACCCTTTCGGCGACGGTGCGCGGCCAGACGATTGGAACGATTCTTGCACGCAACCTGAATAATGCCATGCTCAGTGCCGGGGAACGCATCAACTCCGTTAAGATTCAGAAAGATGTGATCGATTCTTATATTCTGGCCGGTTACGACATCGGCATGGATGGTCTGCCGGGTGCCGGGGATCTGCTCCACGGCGGCAACATCGGCAGCTTCCGCTTCGGCGGCGAGTTCCGAAATTCCCACGTGGCCATCGGTGTAACGCCGATTTATTCTTCTCTGTTTCCGCAGTTGTCCGGCGGCAGTTCCAGCCGCGAAAAATCAAGTGCCGCCATTACCCCGGGCAAGAATGCCGCTATCGTTACCGGGAATGACGGGCAGAAATTTGGATTCTATTTCGATGCCGGCGCCGGCAGCAAGCTGCATCTGAAGCTGGCTGCCCAGGACGACTTTGTCATTGTCGATGAGTTTTAGACAATAATCTTTAGTCGCAGACGCCGCCCGGGCAGTGGCTGATGATGGACTCGGGAACCTGTTGGGCATCGATCGATTTGGGATCGCTGTATTGCCTGGCGCCTTCCGTAGGTTCAATCACCGATTCATCATTGGTCTGATACGATATGGCCTGTGCCTCCGTTTCACTGAGGTCGCCCAGCTTGTAATTGCCGTTCACCCAACTGATCCGGTTAAAGATGGCCATCCGCAGAAACCGGCTGAGTGTTTCATTGGTTCGCATGCCTTCGTACAGGATATATTGTCCCGCGGCATTGGTGGCCAGGGCGGGGCCGTCCTCATCAACGCCCAGCAGGCACCGCTGCGTTCCCGGATCATACGACAAAAAGGTAATGGTGCCGCGAATGGCAATGGCCGCTACTGGAGTACTAATGGTTGTATCTGCCTTGATACGCCCTTTTTCCACACCGCAGCGTACCGCGCCATATTGCAGATTGGTGCGAACCTTGGCTGTGGTGGCGGAAGTTTGGTAATCAGCCACTTTTATCGAAGACAGGGCTTGAATCTGCACCACGGCACGGCTGCCGAAGCTCACTTCACAAGAGCTGGCAAAGCCGGTACGGATGGCGCCGTCTTTCCCCACTTTCATTCCCTTCACCGCTTTCTGCCAGGTCTTGCCGTTATCCAGGCTGACCTGCACCGAGGCGCCTTGCACATCGGAAATAAACGCTTCCTCATTCGCCGCCGCTTCGATGGCCGGTTCCGGCAGATTCGGATCCTCTGCCGCGTTCGCAGGCGGTGTTGAGGGAGTATCCGCCGCTGGTGCAGCCTGGGACCATACCGGCGGGTGCAGCAATAAAACCAGAGCCATGGATAGAACTGGACGAACCAGCCGTTGTAAATTGATCAGTGAATAATCCAGCATCACATATTTCTCCTTGGCAAAATCAAGCCATCAAGGGTTCCTTTGCAGCACCTGGCCGGCTTTCCGCTGTCCGGCCCGGCTCATAATCCCCACCACTTCCGGCCCCGTCAGCGGTTCGTTATCCCCGCCGCGCCCCATCAAATCCTGATAAACGGCTTCCCGATAGGCATACCGGCGGCAGGGCGCCAGCCGCAGCAACAATCCGCCCTTGATGTCCAGCGCCCGGCACAGCATATAGGCCAGCGTGCCTTTGGTGACGGGTTCCTCCGCCTCCAGCTTCCACGCCGCCGACATAAATCCCTCGGACACCAGGGCATTACGCCGCTGGGCAAAATCACCGTACGTGTCTTGTCCGTGCACCAGCAGCAGAACCAGCGAGGCAGCCTCATCATTGCTGCACCAGGTCTTATTCACCAGGGCATAAGCCAGCTCCGCACTATCTCGTCCGGCCTTGTCGGCGGATTCTGCCGCCGGGACGGCAAGTGCCTCCTCCGGCATTTTCGAGGAGGACTGGCACGAGCACAATCCCGCAAGGGTAAGCAACAGCAAAAAGACAAATGGCAGGTATTTCATAGGTTTTCATCTCATCCGGCGGTTTCCAATCGCCCTCCCGCGCGGGAGAGCATTCCCATCCGCCTAAAAATTCAGGGTTAATCCGGTGAAAAACAACTGTCGGTCGCTCTGGTCGGCAAACGCATCGCCCGGCCCGAAGATACCATACAGCACGGTCAAGGCAATATCACTGGTAATGCGCCAGTTAACGAACAGATCAAGTTCACTGCCCACATAACGGTCTTCCTGCAGGGAAAGGCCGTCCGAAATGGCGGCCTGGTCCTGCTGCTTGTGATACACATAAAAATTCGTGCCCACTTTCAACTCCTCGAACTGGGGATGCTGGTTGAACGGAAACGTGGACGCCCCCATACCAACCATACCCAGATTGCTCAGACGCGGCGCCAGCACCAGGCCCGTATTGCGGAAGCCCCATGCGGAAAAACTCCAGTCATCCGTGCCGGCCTGGTTGCCGCCGAGGGTATTGGTGGGACTGAACAACCGGTCCGGATCGCCGGAGGTCAGCAGATATTCTACGGACAATTGCGACCGGTGCGGCTCGGGAATCAGATAACGCAATTCGGTGTCAAAAGCCCAGGCCTTGATGTTTTCCTCTTCGGGTACATACGGGCTGTCAGCATAACTCCGGCCGAACTCGCCTACCCCTTCGATGGTGTACTCCAGGTCCTTATGGAAAAACTGTCCGCGGGAACCGGCGCCCACGTATTGGGAGTCATACCCGAAAGTCTGGCCGTCATCCACCTGGCCGCCGTTCCGGTCATTCTGGCGGAAATAATAAACAAACGGCTCATGATTCCGCCATCCGCTGTAATTCAACTGCGCACCCCCGTAGCAGCGGTCCTCCTTGGGATCCGGGGCCGTACGGTCGATATCATACGTGCTTGAGATGGATTTCGCCCCCAGTCCCGTCACCTTCCAATCGCCCACCGTCACGCTGGCTACCACCGCATCCAGCGGCACCGACAGCGCTAGCCCCGTTCCCAGCTCGACATACTGCCTGCCGACCCGCACAGCGAAATCGTAATCTTCCGCCGGCTGCCCATAGGCCCTCAGGGCGCGGGAAAGAGAAAAATCATACCAGCCACGCTCCAGATTCGGCCCCACCCAGTCGCTGTCATTGTGATTGAAGCTCGTGCCGTGGTTCCAGTCGAAATAATCCAGCTTCATACGGGCGTAAAATTCATGCGCCTGGTCGATGTTCAAATCGCCCCAGAGTCGCAGTTGCTGGCTGCGGTAGGCATGATAGCCTGTATCAGGCTGATCCGGATCGCGAACCACATCCTCATCCAAGGCCCAATAACCGCTGCGAAACCAGCCGCCGTAATCCAGGAGTACCCGTTTGGCCGCCGGAACCTGCTGGTCCATCTGCAAACGCCAGGGCTCCTCCAATATCCGCTCCCGCTGCACCTGTTCCGCCGGCTGGCCCTGAGCCGGGATACCCACCGCCAGCACGAACAACATGCCCAGGATTAAAACTTGCCATTTCCTTCCCGATAAAAAACCGCTGCATGCACAACTTTTACGTGCTGCCATAATCATTTCCTTAGCAGGCTTCCTGATACTACCAATGTTTTAAAAAGAACGATATACACCGCGAAAGGTCATAGTAGCTTTATAATGTACCCATTGGCCGGACAATTGCAAGCGGATTATACATCCATAAATACTTAGGTTCTAGCTCCAGGCAGTATAGTGAGTATGTCCTTATTTGGAAATATCTTATGACTGATAGTATGAAGTCTGTACTCGTCCGAAAAACGATATGCATCTACTAAACAGCAAATATTCTATCCTCCAAAGTTTTGATAGGCAGCTTGTCTGGCCGTCTAAAATCATATACAACGCTACAATAGACGGAACCGTCAAAAGTCGATATTGACATCCAAAACAGCTCTGGCTCCCCAATAACAAAGGATCGAAGAACTTTTGAGGCTGACTGCCTGTTTCGTACTGTGCCAGAAGAAATCATTTCACTTCTGGCGAAACTTCAGGCAGAAAGCGACGAAGGAAATCCGTACGTGTTTATCAAAACAAAACGCCTGGATCATATCTTTCGGTCCAGAATTGTGATCTTGAAGAGGTACGAAAGATTCAGTCCCAATTTATGACCAAATTGACAAACTTTTGACGAACTCAGGGTAAAAATGGCTGATTTTAAAGAAAATTTTGAAACAAAAAATCACCACAAGCTATTATCTTGCAAGGATTTAAAAGAACTGGGCAGAGGCGGATTCGAACCGCCGACACATGGATTTTCAGTCCATTGCCAAAAATTCATATCCAGTTAATAATCAAGGACTTACAAAAACAAGAAAAGCGGAACTGCCCAAAAACTGCCAAAATCAGGGGGAAAATCTGCCATTGGACCCGGAACTTACCCAGCTTAACAGGGTATGGCCCAGCCTGGACGTGGACACCCGGCAGCGGATCATGGAACTGGCCCGGAAAGGGGGTGGGAAATGAACCCTCACACCTTTGCCCAGCGGGATTGTGCCAATTATCAAACCAAGGACGGCTCCTGTCTGGGAATCCTGGTAGAGTTTCTGACCGAACCAGATAAACCGAAACGGGCGAAACCGCTGGAACGCTGTCTCCTGGCTGGCAAGCTGCGCCCCTGCCGGTACTTCGAGAAGGTGGTTTTACCACTGGCAGATAATCCCAGCCCGAAAGAAGAACCGGACCTACAGCGGCAACGGCTGGAGGCCCGGCAAAAGTATCTGGCGGCCCGGAAGATGGAAGTAACGGAAACGGTGGCGATGCGAACCTGCCCGGAGTGTGGGGGACCCTTGGCAAAGCGGCGGCGGTATTGCGAAAGATGTACTCAAAAAAGGCGGCTGGCCACTTACCGGCAAAGACGGATGAAAAATAGGTTGGCTGCGCCACAGTTAAGTAGATTTTGACGTTCATAAACCCTTGTCAATAAAGGATTGAAAAATGAAGAAAATGGCAACTGGTACAAAACCACCAACCGGGGAGAAAAACGGCATCAGCGGCGGCGTGGACGCGGATTTGTATTCAGTCAAGACGGAGAAACAACGGATGTTTGTAGCCGCGTGGGACGGCAACATAAAAAACACGGCGGAGAAGGCCGGCTTGTCATACGAATACTGCCGGCGATTGGTCACAAAAAGTCACATAAAAGCGGCGCTGCTGGAACGGGCGGAAGACCGGGAGGATGAACTGGTTGCCGACCGGCAGGCTCGCCAGCGATTCTGGACGGAGATTATGCGGGATGAAACGAAGCCCATGCAGGACCGGCTCCGGGCCAGCGAATTACTGGGGAAAAGTGAGGGTGACTTCATATACCGGCAGCAGTACGAAACGGGCAGTAACCTGGCGGAGTTGGTGCAGGCGGCGGTCGAGCGGATCACGCAGCAGTGCGTATCACCCATTGCGGAGGCTATTTTGCGTAAAAGGGCTATTTAATCGCTACAGGAAATAGCGGCTCCCGTTCGGGAGGGCGTAATTTGATTCGTGGGCTGTGAAAAACCCGGTGGAAATCCTGGAGGAAGCAAAAATGAAATCCTATGAAAAGCGTATTAAGAACCTTGAGGCGAAGATCAAACCCAAGGAACCCTCCTATATGGAGAGGCTGGATGATGAACTGTTACAAGCCAAAAGACGCCTGGCAACTTTGTCCCCAGAAGGGAGGGAATGGCTCAAGGTGCATAAGCCGTTATTGAATGCTATGCTCGATAAGGTCAAAGACCCGCTCGAAGAAACTGAATCAGTACCAAATCCGGAGGATAACCAATGACATCCCAACATGAATCTCCGTCAACTCACGGCACTAACGGCGGTCGGGACAATACCGGGCGTTTCGCGCCGGGTAATAAACTGGGCCAAGGCAATCCGCTGGCGGGCCGGGCCGCCAAAATCCGGGCGGCATTGTTCAAAGCGGTCAACGCCAAAGATATGGCCGCAATTGTCGGGAAGCTGGTCGAGAAGGCCAAAACCGGCGATTT
>JAKQBU010000366.1 GCA_029573975.1 Planctomycetota bacterium | reverse complement strand
AAAAAGAATTTGAGATTTGAAATTTGAGATTTGAAAAAGAGAAATCTGGATTCCTGCTTCCGCAGGAATGACAGGCGAGAGCCTGCACCATTACGACGCGAGGTTGGTTGGCAAGCAGACGCTTCCGTTGGGCGCTGCGTTGAATGGGAGCGAAAGGAAAGAAGATGGATTCCCGCCTGCGCGGGAATGACAGTCGGACGAGGGAATGGAATATGGGGACGTGGTATGAGAGCGGAAGGGAAGAAGATGGATTCCCGCCTTCGCGGGAATGACAGAGGGATCGCCTGCGGCGATGAGGATTTTAATAGATTTCTCCACTTCGCTTTCAGCTTCGGTCGAAATGACCGGCGGGCGATAAAGTGGTATATGAGGATGTCTATATCGCGTTGGCAATCCCGATGGCTATCGGGACCGATCCTACGCTGAAGACCACCTCCCTCCCTGCGGCAGGAAGGTGCCACACAGTGGGGGGGGTGGCAGTTAGGGGAGGATTGGATGGTAAGACAACGGGAAGGCCTCCGGCTGGGAGGAAGCGGGATACGCAGGGCGATATTTTTTATAAGCTCTATGTTTATAAGCAGTTATAGGCGATGTAATTCTGTTTTTTTGCGTTTTATTTGTGGTGCAGTGAGTGGTAAGGCCAAAAAAAGGAAATGGCACGCCTGGCAGGGGGGTGAGGACCGAAGGAAGCCGGCAAGAGGGAAGCCAACGCTTTTTAATTGACTTTACCGGAATAGTAACTAGAATTCGCCCCTTGCGGGCCGGTTTGTTGGCTTGTTTAACTGACGAAATAGTATGAAGTAAAGGAAATATGACGAAAGAATCAATCCGAAATGTAGCCATTATCGCCCATGTGGATCACGGCAAGACCACGCTGGTGGATCAGCTTTTATATCAGTCGGGGATGTTTCGCAACGAAGAGCTGGAGAAGCTGGCTGGCGGTCAGCATGGCCTGATTATGGATTCGAACCCGCTGGAACGGGAGCGGGGCATCACCATCCTGAGCAAAAACTGTGCGGTCCGATATACCGATGAGCAAGGCCATCTTTATAAGATCAACATTATCGATACGCCGGGCCATGCGGACTTTGGCGGGGAGGTGGAACGGGTTCTCAAGATGGCGGATGGGGTTCTGCTGCTGGTGGACGCCTTTGACGGCCCCATGCCCCAGACCCGGTTCGTGCTGAGCAAGGCGCTGGAACATAAGCTCAAACCTATCGTGGTCGTCAACAAAGTGGACCGCCCCGATTCCCGGCCCAATGATGTGGTGAATGAAGTTTTTGACCTGCTGATTCAGCTTGGGGCCAGCGATGAGGCGCTGGATTTTCCAATACTGTACGCCTCCGCGAAGGAAGGCTGGGCGACGCTGCATCTGGACAAGCCGGCGAGCAATATCCGGGCTATATTTGATGCGATTGTCCATCATATCCCGGCTCCGGATGTCAACGTGAAAGCCCCGCTCCAGATGCTGATTACCACGCTGGAGTATTCCGATTACGTCGGGCGGATCGCCATCGGCAGAATTTTTGCCGGCCGGATCAGCGAGGGAGATACGGTTGCGGTGATCGACCGGCAGGGCAATCACACCCTGCAGAAGATTTTGCAGATTCATCAGTTTGTCGGGCTGGGCCGCAAACAGGTGCGCCATGTCCAGGCGGGTGATATCTGTGCCATTACCGGGCTGGATCCCATCGATATCGGCAATACCCTGGCCTGTGCGGATAATCCCATGGCTCTGCCGGCCATTACGGTCGCCGAGCCGACCATGCATACCACGTTCCGCGTCAATGACAGTCCTTTTGCCGGCCGGGAAGGAAAATCGCTTACCAGCCGCCAGATTCGCCAGCGGCTTGATAAGGAATTGCAGCATAACGTGGCCCTGCGGGTTGAACCGGGACAGACGCCCGAAGAATTCAAGGTCTCCGGCCGCGGCCTGATGCACATCGGCATCCTGCTGGAAAATATGCGGCGGGAAGGTTTTGAACTTTCTGTCGGCAAACCCAACGTGATTTATAAGGAAATCAGTGGCCAAACGCACGAACCCATCGAACTGCTGGTAATCGATTGCCCCCTCGACTGCCAAAGTCCCGTGATGAACCTGCTGGGGGAGCGGCGCACGGAACTGGTGCGAATGGACGCCAAAAGCGGGACGGATGATTTTATCCATATGGAATTTTCCGTGCCTTCCCGCGGGCTGTTCGGGCTGCATTCCCGGCTGATGAATGCCACCAAGGGCAGAGCCATCATGCATCATACGTTTGAACGCTACGAACCGGTGCGGGGATCCATCCCGCAGCGGCAGGCCGGCGTTATGATTGCCACCATGACCGGGCAGGTGACCGCCTACGCCCTGGACAGCCTCTACGACCGGGGATTCTTCTTCGTCCGGCCCGGCGAGCAGGTTTATGCCGGCCAGGTGGTGGGCGAACACTGCAAGGAAAAGGATATTCCCGTCAATGTGGTGAAAGCCAAACAGTTAACCAACATCCGGGCCGCCGGTAAGGACGATGCCGCCCGGATCCGGCCGGCCCGCAACATGAGCCTTGAAGAGGCGCTGGAATATATCCAGGATGATGAACTGGTGGAGATCCTGCCTAAGACCATCCGCATCCGCAAGCGGATCCTCGACGAAAACGAACGGAAAATCGCCATGCGGAAGATATCGGGTAAATGATAAACCCGATGCCGGTCGCCAGAGCCGTGGTTCACAAAGGGATAATCTGATATTCCATCGTATCGAGATTCAGAATCACAACATGCCCCTGCCCCGTCAGCCAGTTGGTGGATTCACCGGGATTGATGATGAGGGTTTTGCCTTCCCAGCGGATGTCCTGCTTGTGGGTATGGCCGTAAATCACCAGATCGTAGGTCTGGCTCAGAACCACCTCCTCAATGTAATGCGGTGTGTGCGTCATAAAGATCCGCCGGTTGGCAATCGTACCCTTGTAGCAGTACTCGTGAATCTCTCCGCCTCCCTTTTCAATAGTCCCTTTCAAAAACAGTTTTTCGCCGTCGTTGTTGCCAAAGACGGCGATGAGTTTGGCGGATTTTACCTCCTGGAAGATTTTGGCGGAGAAGGGCGAGACGATATCGCCGCCGTGCAGGATGTACGAGACCTGGTGCTCGTTGAAAACCGCGACCGCCTTTTGCAAGGCTACCCGATCATCATGACTGTCTGAAATTATGCCGATTAACATACTATCAACCTGTTCTTCCAACGTACTATCCTGATCTCAGATACACCACGGGCATTATAGGGAATTCCTGGAGCGAAGGACAGTTTTTTTCGCATTCCAATTCGTTCTACGGTTTTGCAAAACGGAGGCTAGTTCTTTTGATATACAATGATCGCCGAGCCGGGCTGGGCGGAGATTGCGACCGGCAGGCCGGGGTTCATCAGGCTGGCACCGGTTTCCGTGGTCACGGCGGCGGTGTCCAGATTGGTCAGGGTATAAACGGCATTCCATTCCAGGCCCCTGAGTTTCAACGGCATGGAACCGGTGGTACTCTGGGGGCGGCGGAAGGCCTGCACCAGGCCCCGGCCCTGGGCAGGGTCGTAATACTGCCAGGCGATCCAGGTATTGTCGGAAGCACTATAGTCGGTGAGGGGATAAAAATCACTGCGATAGAGGTCATTGATCGAGCGATACTGATTCAGCATTGTTGTAGCAGGCGCCCAGATACCCGGATCGTTGTGATTCAGCGCCGTAACGAAGGAATTGCCCATGCCGCTGCGGAAATCATAGGGATTGAGCGAGACCGTGCCCAGGCCGGTCAGGGGGATCCAGAAGGACAGGGCATACTGCATACTCTGGGCGCTGTCGGAATACCACAGATAATCTGAGCGGGTCAGCACCAGACAGCGGCGGAGCATTTCAAAGTCGATGCGACGGCCGCCGCTGGCACAGTCGTCGATAATCAGGTTCGGATGGTCGGCTTGCAGGGTGTCGAAATAATCGTACAAGCCCATTACGTAGCGGATTTCGTTCATACCCTGCCGGTCGGCCGCTTCGCCGGTCCGCCAGTAATACACCGGGTGCATGTTAAAGTCGTTGCGATATCCATCAATGCCGATATCGCCGATCATGCCGCTGAACTTGGCCTTGGCCCAGGCCAGGGCGGCCGGGTTGCCCAGATTCAAGAGCCGCCAGTTGCCGTTCTGCTGGTAGGCAACCTCACCAGGCATATTGGAGGGGGTCAGCAGCCATTCCGGATGGTTGGTATAGAGCCAGG
>JAKQBU010000365.1 GCA_029573975.1 Planctomycetota bacterium | reverse complement strand
TCTGGCTCTTCGGAGGCGTATTCCCAGCCAGAAACAGAATCAGAGGCGGAAGAGCCTGATTTTGACGCGATTGAGATCGAAGCGGATTCCAAGCCGGCCACGAAAGACAAAAGTATATAGTCGTTTGAATGGCAGCGAAGGCGGCCTGCCCATCCGGGTGAGAATCCTTGGGAAAGGCCCAATCCGCTATTCGAACCAGAAGGAGTTATCCTATGGCCAGTTACAATAAAGTGATCATGATTGGCAATTTAACGCGTGATCCCCAGTTGACCTATCTGCCCAGCAATACTCCGGTGGTGGAGTTTGGGCTGGCCAGCAATCGCCGCTGGAGCGGTACGGACGGAACCCAGCGGGAAGAGACCTGTTTTATCGATTGCCGGGCCTATGGCCGGACAGCGGAAACCATCAGTAAATACTGCAAAAAGGGCCGCCCTCTGATGGTGGAGGGCCGGCTGGATTTCGACCAGTGGGAAGCGCAGGACGGCAGTAAACGGTCCAAGCACCGGATTACCGTAGAAACCTTCGTTTTTGTGGATTCACGCGGATCCGGTGAAAATGCGGCATCTAATGGTCCAGCCCCGGCGGCGCCGGCAGGCCCTGGCGTGGGAAATGACGATATTCCGTTTTAATACAATGTGTAAACCGAGTCCGGCTGAATGGCGGCCGGATCCAGAATCTTTTAACCTGTATGGAGGTTATTGTGCAACAGAAAAGAAATAAACCCAGAACCCCGCGAATGGTTCGTACGGTTCGCGAGAACACCGAATGCCGGTTCTGCCGGGACAAGGTGGAGTATATTGATTATAAGGATGTGGAAGTGCTGCAGAAGCTGTTGACGCAGCGAGGTAAGATTTTCTCCCGCAAACGCAGCGGGAATTGTGCCGGCTGCCAGCGAAAAGTGCAGAATGCGGTCAAACGGGCCCGTTATATGGCCTTGCTGCCGTTTGTAAGTTAACCCGACAGCCAATCCGGAGGTTTCCCGCGGCGGCAGGATAAGTTGCCAACCGCCATCCGGAACGGAATTTTGTACGGAACGAAGGAAAGTTTAAAATCGTATTATCTCTGTGAGGAGAGTTGATTATGAAGTTGCTGTTGCATAAAGATGTTGCCAAATTAGGTCATTTGGGAGATGTCGTGGAAGTCAAGGCCGGGTACGCCCGCAATTATCTGATTCCGCAGGGATTGGCGGTAGAACCCACGGCCAGCAATATCAAAGCCATCGAGAAAGAACGAATCCGGCAGGCGGAAATCCGCCGGCTGGCCCGGCAGGAGATTTTGAAACTGGCGGACCGGGTGAACGGCACGGAGATTGCCATCCGGGCCCTGGCCAACGAACAGGGACACTTGTTCGGTTCAGTCGGGGAGGCGGATATCGCCAGAGTGTTGCAGGAAAAAGGTTTTGAAATCAAGCCGGAATTCGTGGTTTTGGAAGGACATTTACGCCTCTTGGGCAACTATGACGTCAAATTGCATTTGGGTCAGGAAATTGAGGCTGCTGTAAAAGTGGCCATCCTTACGCCGGAGGATGCAGGCAATGGCCAAACAGGGGCAGACGAAGCCAGCGTCGAATGACATGGAGTCAGCGGATGCCAGTCTGCTCCAGCGAATTCCGCCCCAGTCTCTGGAGGCGGAATTGTCGTTGCTGGGATCGATGGTTCTTGACAAGGAATGCATCGGGGAAATTATCCCGATCGTTCGTGCGGAAAGTTTCTACCGGCGTGATAACCAACTGATTTACGAGGCCTTGATCAGCCTGTACGAGCAGAACAAGCCCGTGGAT
>JAKQBU010000359.1 GCA_029573975.1 Planctomycetota bacterium | reverse complement strand
CGCCTACCAACAAGATACGACGAGTTGCCATCACCAGCGGGATGCGCACTCTGCTGGAAGATGGAAGAGGTAAAATTTTGGATGGCATAACCACGCTGGAAGAAGTGGTGCGAACGGCGCAGATAGAGGCATCGGCCATGGCATAGCCGATGGCAATACGTCTTTTTACGTTATTTTTTATACATTTTGGCAGGTATATTTATATGGCGAATACGATACATATTGACAGGGTTTTGGAAACGTGCATCAAACAAGGAGCGTCCGATATCCATCTGGTCACGGGGCGGCCGCCGGTTCTGCGGCTGCACGGCAGTTTGCGGAGCCTGGAGACGAAGGTGCTGGACAGCAATGATACCCAGGCGCTGATGAAAAGCATCACCCCGGACCGGAACCAGCAGGAACTGCAGGAAGAAGGAACGACCGACTTCGGGTTTGCGTATGGGGATGCCGGACGGTTTCGTGTGTCGGTTTTCCGGCAGAGAGGGGACTTAAGCCTGGTTCTGCGATTGATTCCCAATGAACTGCTCACGTTTGAGAAGATCGGGCTGCCGAAAATCGTGGAAGCCCTTTGCCGGCGGCCCCAGGGGATGTTTCTGGTAACCGGCCCCACCGGTTCCGGCAAGACGACGACCCTGGCCAGCATGATTAATTTCATCAACGAGCGTTTGGACCGGCACATTGTCACCGTGGAAGATCCGATCGAATATTATCACAATCATAAGAAATCGATTATCAATCAGCGGGAAGTGGGGATTGACGTGCCCAGTTTTGCCGAGGCCCTTCGTCGGGTACTGCGGCAGGACCCGGATGTGATTCTGGTGGGGGAATTGCGTGACCTGGAAACGATTGAGGCGGCGGTACGGGCGGCGGAAACGGGCCACCTGGTGTTCAGTACCCTGCACACCACCGGCTGCCAGGGAACGATTACCCGTATTATCGATGCCTTTCCGGTGAATCAGCAGGAGCAGATCCGGGTTCAGCTATCGACCAACCTGATTGCGGTATTGAGCCAGACTCTTTGCCGCAAGGCTACGGGCAAGGGGCGGGTGGCTGGATTTGAGTTTATGGTGGTTACGCCGGCCATATCCAACCTGATTCGCGAAAACAAGACCTATCGAATCGATTCGGCGATCCAGACGGGTAAGAAACACTGCATGCAGTTGATGGATGACCACTTATGGTATCTGTACAAGAGCGGATTGATCGACGAAGAGGAAATGATCGATAAGTGCCGCAGACCCAATGATATGGCGGAAAAGCTGAATCAGGAGAAGAGCGCCTCTTTGTCCATGGGTAAAAAAGCCATTGACCAGGATACCCTGGAACCGGCCATGAAGAAAGAATAGTTTTTGCGAATTGGGCGATTGTGATGGTTGCCGGTATAATCCAGTAGCATAAAGTAGTAGTGAGAAAATTATGAGCGACATACCTCCCATATCCCAACTGAAAGGCAGACCGCTGGGCCGGGTTCTGATCAAGATGGGCAAGCTGACCCGTGATAAGGTGCAGCAGGCCCTGGCCTTGCAGAAGGAGTCCAAGACCGCCGTGCCGCTGGGGCAGGTGTTAATCAATCTGGGATTTATTACCGAAAAGGATTTGAATCTGGCCCAGGCGTTCCAGTTGGGGATGCCATATATCAATATCAGCGGGATTGACATACCCGATAATGTTATCAGCCAGATCACGGCCCAAATTGCGATGACCTACAAAATCCTGCCGGTGGATTTTGACCCGCAAACGAAGAAACTGACGATTGCCATCGCCTCGGCGGACAATTTCCGGGCCACGGATGACCTGCGGACCCTGCTGGGCTACAACGTGGAGGCGATGATTACCGATGCGGACAGTCTGGAAAAAGGGCTGGCCCGGTATTACAGCGGCCAGACGGAAAGTATCAATGAGCTGATTGGGGAACTGACCGACGATGAATATCTGGCGGAATTTGCCGGGCGGGGCGAAAGTATCGATCTGAGCGAGCTGCGGAACCTGGCCGATTCCAACCCGGTTAAAAAACTGCTGAATCTGGTTCTGCTCCAGGCGATTCGCGACAAGGCCTCGGACATTCATTTTGAGCCTTTTGAGAAGGAATTCAAGATGCGGTACCGGGTGGACGGCGTGCTGTATGAAATGGTACCGCCGCCGCACCATATCGCGGTGGCCATCAGCTCCCGTATCAAGGTTATGGCCAACCTGGATATCGCCGAGCGGCGTCTGCCACAGGACGGCCGTATCCCGCTGGTGGTGCAGAACCATCCGGTGGATCTGCGTGTTTCGGTACTGCCCACCATTTTTGGGGAAAGCGTCGTGCTGCGTGTTCTGGACCGGACGCAGGTCCAGCTCGATATTGACCGGCTGGGCATGCGCAGCGACGAACAGGAAACCTTCCGGAAGCTCATCAACCGGCCTAATGGCATCGTTATTTGTACCGGTCCGACCGGTTCGGGCAAAACCACGACCCTGTATTCGGCCCTGAACGAGCTGAACTCCATCGAGAGCAAGCTGATAACGACCGAAGACCCGGTGGAATACGATATAGACGGGATAATCCAGTGCCAGATCCGGCCGGATGTGGGGCTGACCTTTGCCCGGTGCCTGCGCAGTATTTTGCGCCAGGACCCGGATATTGTGCTGGTCGGGGAAATTCGCGACCTGGAAACAGCCAAGATTGCGGTGGAGGCCTCCCTGACCGGGCACCTGGTGTTCACGACGCTGCACACCAACGATGCGCCCTCTTCGATCGCCCGTCTGGTGGATCTGGGGATGGAGCCGTTTCTGGTGACGGCCACCATCGAGGGGATCGTCGGGCAGCGGCTGGTGCGGAAGATCTGCGAAAACTGCAAAACGGAGTTTCAGCCGACGGAAGAGATGCTCCTGGAACTGGAATTGACTCCCGCGAAAATTGCCGGCAAGCGGTTCTTATACGGTAAAGGCTGCGATTACTGCAACAATACCGGCTATCGCGGCCGGATGGCGATCTTTGAAATTATGGTTCTGGACGACGAACTCCGCGAGAGCATCATGAATCACGAATCGACGAATATCCTGCGGGAGAAGTCGCTGCGGAAAGGGATGCGTTCGCTGCGGGATTCGGGCGTCCTGGCGATTTTTGACGGTTTGACGACCATCGACGAGGTAGTGAAAGAGACGATTGTGGAAGAAGGGTAAGGTGTACCATGCCGACTTTTCAATATGAAGCGATGAACGCTCAGGGACAGGAAGTGAAGGACGAAGTGGAAGCCCTGAGCACGGAAGAAGCGATCAGCAAGATCCGGAATATGGGGTACTTTCCGACCCGGATACGGGAGAAAGGGGCCCGCCGGACGGGGAAGGAGACGGCCAAAAAGACGGCCGCTCCCAAGCAGCGGCGGCACGCGGGGCAAGGTCAAGCTCAAACAACTGACGCAGTTCACCCGCCAGCTCAGCACGCTGCAGGATGCGGGGCTGCCGATCCTGCGTTCGCTGCGGATTTTGGAGCAGCAGCAGAAGCCCGGCACGCTGAAGGCGGTGTGCGGGGCGGTGGCGGACGGCGTCGAAGGCGGGTCCACCCTGTCCGAGGCGATGGCCAAGTTTCCCAGGGCCTTCGACAACCTTTATACGAACATGGTGGCCGCCGGCGAGGCGGGCGGTGTGCTGGACCTGATTCTGAACCGGCTGGCGGATTTCATGGAAAAGGCCCAGAAGCTCAAACGGAAAGTCATCGGGGCGATGATTTACCCGATCTGCGTACTCTTTATCGCCTTTGCGATCGTGATGGGGATTATGTATTTCGTGATTCCCAAGTTCCAAAAGATTTTCGCCGATTTTGAAACCGATCTGCCGGCCCCCACCAAGATCCTGCTGGCGGTGTCGAAATGGATCAGCGAGCAATGGGGCTGGGCGGTGCTGCTGGGGGTTCCGGTTGCACTGGTCTTTCTGCTCCGCCTGATACGCATGAGCGAGACGGGGCGTTTGGTGCTGGATACGGTTTCTTTGAAGATCCCGGTGCTGGGGCAGATTCTGTCCAAGACCTCGATTGCCCGGTTTACCCGGACGCTGGGGACCCTGATCTCGGCGGGCGTGCCGATTCTGGATGCCCTGAACATTACCAAGGAGACGACCGGCAACGAAATATACCGGCGGGCCATTGCCAATGTGCACGACAGCATCCGCAAGGGCGAAACGTTTGCCGACCCGCTGCGCAAGGCCCGGGTGTGCGACAGCCTGGTGACCAACATGATCGACGTGGGCGAGGAAACGGGCGAACTGGACAAGATGCTCACCAAGGTGGCGGACAACTACGACGATGAAGTGGACGTGCTGGTCGGCTCGCTGATCTCCCTGATGGAACCGGTCATGGTGATTTTCCTGGGGGTGATCTGCGGCTCGATCGTAGTGGCACTGTTTTTACCGATGGTTTCTCTGATACAGGGTGTATCAGGCGGAAAATAAAAGAGTCTTTTTTAAAGGATGGGATGAAAATGAGAAGAATGGTTGTGAAACAGATATGTTGGGTGCTGGCGGGACTGGTGGCGGTCTGCTGCGCGGCTATTGAAGCGGGAGAATATCCCTACACCTTTCAGCAGGGTGTAAGCGGCTACACCGGTTGTGTGGATACCACTATCGATAATCCCGATATTTTTGAAGATACCCCGATTGAACAGCTGCGGGCAGCCTATTATTGGGGTACCGAGATGCATAACATATTGATTAAATTCACGGATTTAGAGGATGCAATTGAGCTGAACGGAAGCCCCCAATATGCTGTTCTACGCGCCAAGCTCACTCTGATCTACCGCGATGTGAACGTGGACTGGGGACGGGCGAATCTGGATGCTTATCCGATCCTGCGTCCCTGGGATGAATCCGCAACATGGTTCATCCCCTGGGATATGGAAGGTGGTCAAGATCCCAATGATCGGGGATTGTTGATGGATCCGGCAGAAAATACCGGGTATATGGGCCCCCGCTCTCTCAATCCTTATTTAAAATACGCCGATGGTCTTACGAAAGCCGAACTCATCATTTCGCCGGAATTGGCAGAGAGTTGGATCAACGACCCGGATTCAAACTATGGCGTCCTTGTTGCCATGAATCCTCTTTACCCTACCGATGTTACCCTCAGCAGCAGCGAATATACTGCTCATCTGGATGATCGTCCTCAGCTCGAGATTGTTCTGGCGGAAGCCTTGGTTGTTCCGAATTTAATCGGCATGGTGTACGATCCTGATGCCTTAGATGTGATTGCGGGACCGGGTCCGGACCCCTATTTTTTGGTGGGAACGGTAACGTATGAATACGATGACACGGAAGTATTTCCATCCGGAACCGTCATTAGCCAGTATCCGGAACCCAACGAACTCAAACCCATGGGAAGCGAAATCAATGTTGTGGTTTCGAAAGGCAAATTCGTAACGGTTCCCGATGTTGTGGGCAGTCACAATATTTCGCAGGCGCAGGCCATCCAAATGATTGAAAACGCTGACTTGGTGGTGGGTACCATTTATCAGGCATATGATGATGTTGTACCCACGGGGAATGTTATTAGTCAGACTCCCGTATCGGGAACACAGGTGGTGCATGACAGTCTGGTG
>JAKQBU010000341.1 GCA_029573975.1 Planctomycetota bacterium | reverse complement strand
TTTCGAACCGCCCGTCCTCCCACCTTTTCAATTCCGGGCCGATATAGGCGGCGTTGATAAACCGCAGATCGGTGCCGAGATGCTCCAGCACGGCATCCATCGAATCGGTGGCAAAATGGTCCCGCAGTTTTTCATCGATCTCCGGCGTCCCCATATAATTACAGGGCGTAACATCCGGTTGCTGGTGTGACAGGGCGGTCAATACACGCTGTTTCGGTGTCATGGGTGATATACTTTCCTTGATTCTAAATTGCTCTATATGGTTATTTCAGTTTTTTATAGATAATCGTAACGGCCTCCGGATTATTCTCCAGCGTAATGCGCAGCCCTTTTTCCATCAGTTCCCGGCCGGTCATGCGGTTGGAACCCTTTTCATCCGGCTGGCGAACGATATACCGAGCCTCCGGTTCCAGGTCCTGCAGCTTGAAACGGGCGGATTCATAAAAACAGTCGGGCCGCCGGAAGGCCTGGATCACGCCTTCCCCCAGGTCCTCCCGGTGAAACTGCCAGGCCATCCAGACATCCTCATTCAGGCTGTAGGGAGTGAGCGGGTAATAATCCCCGAAAAAATAATGGGCGACGCTGCGCCACTCATCGGTAAGTTTTTTCCAGTGTTTGAAATCGACGACATCCAGGCCTTCGCCGCCCGGACCAAAGCTGAATTCCGTGACCCAACTGCTGCGAATCCAGTAGTCGGTCAAGGAAGCCGCGGAATAGACCAGGCCGGTTCCCTGGTAGGGGAACCACAGGGACAGGCCGTAGGTAAGGCACTGCTGGCCGTAGGGACTGGCATAATAGTCGCTCCGCAGCATGGGCACCGCCCGCCGCAGGGTCTCCAGATCATTCCGCCGCCCCCCGGAGGCGCAGGAGTCAATCAGCATCCCCGGATGGTCCGCCAGCAGGCCGTCCCAGTAGGCAAAATACCCTTCCACATGGCGAATCTCGGTGATTCCCTGCCGGTCTTCCGCATCCGCACCCCGCCAGTAGCCCAGCGGATCAATATTGAAATCCTGCCGGTACAGGTCAATGCCCTGCTCCGTCAGCAGCTTGCTGATATGCTGGGTGATCCATTTCCGGCATTCGGGGTCCGAGAGTTTCAGCAGGCCGCCCCCGGCGCCGCCATGCACCCATTCCGGATGATTTTCCGTGATCCAGGTCCCGCCGGCCACCCGTTCCGGCTCGAACCACACCATGGTTTCCATGCCCCGGGCACGGGCGAAATCGCTGACCTCCTTAATCCCTTTGGGGAAACGGACGGGGTCCGGTTCCCACGTCCCGGTCTTGGGCCAGCCGGGTCCATCGCACGGATACCACCCGGCATCCTGCCACCAGACATCAATGTCAATTTTTTCGTCCGCGTGCCGCTGGATAAATTCCATCTCCTTCGATGCCACCGTCATCAGCGCGGGAAAATAGTTCCCGCAGCACAGCGACATCTGCGGCTCCAGCAGTTTGCCATCCGGCTTCGGCAGGCTGTGATGGTACATCCAGCGCCGCCAGAGATTCTGCCCCCGCAGCCAGCCGCCCTGGTAAAACTGCAACACCACCAGCGGACTGCGCACCTCCTCGCCGGGCAGCAGTTTGAAATGCGTCAATTCCTGCCCGCCGCTAACCTTCAGATTGAAAGCTCCGTCGCGGACAAAGCCGGTGTTCCACTGCCCGGCCCAACTGAGCACGTAGATCAAACCTTCCCCGCCAAACTCAATATTGTAATATGGAAACGAAATCTGGGTCGGCCGTCCGCCGGTGTTGGCGATGGTGCGGCTGCTGCCCGGGGCCAGCGTTTCCAGCAGAGGCTGGTAGCTGTCGGGTGTACAATTGTCCCCCTTAATTGTGCGCAGCACAAATTCCCCTGCCGAGCCGCGGCTGAAATCGCTGTCCATCGCCTGGATGTTCTCCAGGATGGGCGTATCCGCGCCCCCGGTGTTCTTGAAGTACAGCGTCCACTCGACCGTCGGATAATCCTCGTATTCCACCGCCTCACAGCGGACCTGCAACCCGGTCTTGGGATCGGTATATTGCAGCGTATATCCGGTCCGCCGCTCGTCCAGCTTTTTCCTATCTCGCTTGAGTTCCCAGCCATTCAGCACCTGCCGGGACGATTGCCCGTTGTAGATAAACGAAAACGGCGGTTCCGTATCATAGGGCTGCTTCTGGGCGTCGATCACCTGCATATCCCCCAGCCAGAGCTCCTTCCCGTCCGCCAGCGTAACTTTCGCCTCCGCCCAACTGGCCTGGTCGCTGTTGTTATTGTCGCCGGAATCATCGACCGTCAGGGTGAATTCCGTCGCCCCCTGCAGGTCCGCCTGCAGCGCTTCGGCCCCTTCCCCGCGATGCTTGACTTGCGAGCGGCACAACTCTTTGCCTTTGGCCTCCACGATAAAAATCACACTCCCGCCGCCGTAGTCCCCGTTGGTGTCGATCCCCACCTGCGCCGTAAACGATTTCCCCGGACCGGGCAACTGCACCAGGTACCTGGCGGGGGCATGGCCGTAGATCCCCCGGTTGTAGCTCTGGTTCGCGATGCGCAAAGGTTGCCCCTCCCGGCCGTTCTGCTGCAAAGGCCCGCCGTAATTGGCCAGCACCGCCAGCCCCTCGCCACGCGCCGCATCGAGCGATACCCCCTGGAATTTGGCCGAAACCCATTGCGACCGTTCCGCCAGTTCATTCGGAGCAGCCGCCAGGGCCAGAACCGTTTCCGCCGCCAGAAACATACTCAGAAAAGCCGTCAGAATCGTCCATTTCTTCCACATCGTTTTTTCCTTTCGCTAAAATGAACCAGAAAAGGTTTTCGCTTGAATCGATAAGGGCAGGTAACACATAAAAAAATTCCAAAAATGCATACTTTTTTTGTATGTCGGTTGCAGCCGGTAGTATGGTGCAAATGCAGAAGAATGTCAAGAAATTATCCGTATTTTGAAAACAAAAAAAGAATCCCGCCGTGATCGGATAACGGCAGGATTCTGATAATATCTTTACTGCTTATGCAGTATATTTTCCAGGCAGATTATCTGCGCTTCCGCAGCAGACCCAGAGCGCCCAGCCCCAGCAGCGCCATCGTCGCCGGTTCGGGAACCAGTGCCTTCACTTCCGCCTCGGTCAGGGCATGATTATAGATTCGTACGTCATCCATAGCGCCAAACCAGTTAAAACCATAGCCAAGCTCGGCGTTAGCACCCAGCACTACATCGTACGGGTTGGTGAGAATGGGCCAGGTATAGGATAATTCCTCTTTCACACCATCAATGTACAACCGCGTGAGATCGGCAGTTTCATCGTAGGTAGCCGCCACATGATGCCACGTGTCATCTAATGCAGGAATAGAACCACCTATATTCGCATTGTCCCCATTAACACCCCAGAACATACTATTCGTATCAACCAACTCACAAACTCGCCATCCTGCGCCGTTTCCTTTAGAAACCAGCATCTCAAAAAAGTGGTTGGGGGTACTCTTGATCCAGGCCGCAATCGAAATCTGGCCGGTGATATCGAATTTGCTGTCTTTCCCGCAATTAAAATAGGATGCACCATCCAGAGAAGCCGCGTAATTTCCCACCTTGCCGGGTATCCAGCTTATGGTACCAGCGCCGCCCTTTATGCCGTCGGCGGCATTGCCATAGCCGGATGAATCAGCGGCAACCACCCCGCTGCCCTCTTCAAAGTTGTAATAGGCTACCATATCCGCCGAGGCAGCGCCGGCCAGACACAACACGATCAGAACACTTAACATCTTCTTCATCTTCATTTCCTCCGTTTGACAAAGTTTCATTTTTCCTCGCTTTGTCAAAACATTAAAAAAAACCAGTAAACAGTAACTAAAAACACACGCTACACACACAAAGCTTCAAAAATTCTTATGTATTTTCTCTGCACCTCCTTTCCCGATCAGGGCCAGGTAAATCCCATGTAACCGCCGCAAAGCTGTTTCATACCATTAGTTGTGGTTACCCGGTCCATGAATATTTCGCTGTTCATATCTTCCACATGGCCGTCAAAAAAGACCAGGTTCCCGCTGCCCAGCGTAACCATTTGGCCGGCTTTGAGCACTTCATTCGAGACCATGTGATATCGGCCTAGGTAATCTTCCGCAGGAAACAGGGCCCCGCCGTTATCATACGAAGAAAGCAGGGTATAGTCTTCCTCGTACAGCATAAAGACATCATAAGGGGACGGCACGACCAGATCCGGATTCACCCGCCATTGCGGATCCTTCAAGCTGACGCCGGGCTGGAAATTGGCCGTGTAACTCCAGACAGGACCGTTGCGGGACGGATTCGTGGGATTGGGCCAGCCCCACACCGGACAGCCCGCGTTGGCAGGATTGTTCCGGGGATTCATTTTGTCGGCATTCAGGCTGGGACAGACATACATCTTGGCATTGTTGGCATATTCCCAGATATAGCCGCCCTCAAAACCTTTGGTCATTTGCTTGATAGTCGGCTCGGTCCAGCTGGTCCCGGTAACGACCGTGTCAAACCGGCCGCATTCATCATATTCCCAGCCCCAGCAGGGAACTTTTTCCTCATAATCATCGGCATACTGCCTCATTCCGAAGCCCAGCGCCTTCTGATTGGTCTTGCAGACCGTCATGCGGGCGGAATCCCGCATCCGGGATAGGGCGGGCATCAGAATCGATACCAGGATCGCGATAATCGCAATCACCACCAGCAACTCCACCAGCGTAAATCCTTTTTTGGTTTTCATAGGCACAGACTCCCTTCGCGTAAGACAATGCGTTTCGGCATTCCTCACTTTTCAAAAACTATTCGTATATACTCCCGAACCGGCCGTTTCGCTGCCAGCCGGTTCGGGAACCTTTTTTTTACATCAGATCAATCACAGGCTTCGTCCTGCGGGTTATTGCACTTGAGCCAATCCCGGGCGATTACCGCGAAATCCTCCAGATTGACATAACAATCCCGGTTCAGGTCAGCCGTTTGAAACGCCGAATCCGGCAAATCCTGGCAGCGTAGCGAATCCTCACGGGTAATGGTTGCATATACGGGAGTCGCTTCCGATCCGTAGCTGGCGCCCATACCCACGATCAGATCAATAATCGTGCCGGGGACTACTTCCGTGCGAATATCAAACGGAATATCCGCCGTCGTCTGTGGGGTCTGGCTAAGCAGTACTACTCCATCCTTGACAATCCAGGCTTCCACCGCTCCGATATCACCAGCGGCAAAAGAGCCTACGATCCCAACGATACTGGTAATCGGGGAGACCCAGCGAATCTTGACCAGTTCCTCACCAGTGCCAGATCCAGGATGGACCGCCACTGTGCCGACGGGATTGCCGAATAACGTTGCTAGAGTTTTATTTTTCCAGATAACGGAACTGTTGCCGCTGATATTCCAGCATTCATTGCCCCAATCATCCCAATAATGATTATCATAGAGCAGGAAATCGGAGGTATTCGACGGATTGAAACCCATTCCCATATTCCAGGCTGCGCCTGCACCGGAGGGGTTGGCATCCTTTCGGAAATCCCGCTGGAAGTCCCAGTCGGTCGTCGGATCTTCGGGATCCGGCCAGACTTCGTTAGGTTCGGGGGGAGCCAATTCCTGCACTTCCGCTTCGCTCAGAGCATGGTTATAAATTCGTACATCATCAAAGGCGCCCGTCCACCTATAATAATCAGGAGGTAGTTCCTCATTGCCGCCGAG
>JAKQBU010000337.1 GCA_029573975.1 Planctomycetota bacterium | reverse complement strand
TGGTCGGCACGGGCGGTGACGGGCAGGCTACCTTCAACATCAGCACTACCGCGGCGCTGGTGGCGGCCGGAGCGGGCGTGGCCATCGCCAAGCACGGCAACCGCGCTATTACCAGCAAGTGCGGCTCGGCGGACCTGCTGGCGGCCCTGGGGGTCAAAATTGATGCAGCGCCGGAGGTAATCGAGCAATGTATCGATCAGGCCCATATCGGATTTATGTTTGCCCCGAGCCACCACCCCACCATGAAGTACGTGCAGCCGATCCGCAAGGCGCTGGGGTTCCGGACGGCCTTCAATGTGCTGGGGCCGCTGGCCAATCCGGCCAATGTTCCCCTCCAGATCATCGGCGTGGCCAAGCCCTTTCTGCTGCCGGTCATGGCGGAGGCGTTAAAGCTGCTGGGGGTCAGCCGGGCGATGGTGGTGCACGGGGAAGGGATGGATGAGTTTACCACGTGCGGGCCTACGGATATGATGGAGCTGCGCGACCGGCAAATCACGCGGCATACGGTGGATTACAGCGATTACGGGCTGGCCAAAGCGGACTTGAAGAAGCTGGCCGGCGGTTCGCTGGAACGAAATGTTGCGATTACCCGCGACATCCTTGAGAATAAAAAGACCGGTCCCTGCCGAGATATTGTGTTGCTCAACGCCGCCGCCGCGATTATGATTAGCGGGCAGGCCCCCGGTTTCGCCGAAGGTATCCGGAAAGCGAATGAAAGCATCGATTCCGGCCAGGCGGCCCGGACCCTGGAAAAACTGGTAGAGATATCGAATTCCTGAGGTTTTTTTGGCTGCCAAGATAAAGATATGCGGAATTACCAATGAGATTGACGCCCATCTGGCGCTGCGGTATGGAGCGGACTGGCTGGGTTTCAATTTTTACAAGCCCAGCCCCCGGTATATTGAGCCGGCGGCGGCCCGAAAAATTATCGATACCCTGCCCCCGGAGGCCGGAACCGTCGGCCTGTTTGTCAACGCGGATCTCCCGGTGATACAGGCTGTGCTGGAACGCTGTCCGGTGCGGATGATCCAGTTGCACGGGGATGAGAGCGGCGAAGAATGCCGGGCGGTCGCGAAGTTCGGGGTGCCGGTCATGAAGGCTCTGCGGATCCGCCGGCCGGCAGATATCAAGCAAATCGGGGAATACCCGGTGGATTTTATTCTGCTGGACGCCTTCCGGCAAGAACTGTATGGGGGCACGGGCCACACCTTTGACTGGAGCTGGATTCGTGCTATAGGTGACCAAAAGATTTTTCTGGCCGGCGGGATCCGGTCTGATAATATCGAGGAGGCGCTGCGCGTCGGCACCTATGGCATTGATTTGTGCAGCGGGGTGGAAAAGGAGCCTGGTATCAAGGATACGGGCAAAATGAAGGACCTTTTTTCGAAAATCAGAAAATATTATGAAAAAAAATCGTAAACCAGTTGTTTTCTTTTCCATTCTACTCCTGGGCTTTTGCTTTCTTTCCCTGGCCTGCCGGAAATCCACCCCCCTACCGGAAAAAGCGGCCAACCAGAAAAAACTGGTATTCATTGCCGGGCCGGGCAGCCACGGGTATGGGCTGCATGAACACAACGCCGGCTGCCGGCTGCTGGCAAACTATCTCAATGAGAATGTGCCCGGTATCCTGGCGGTGGTGCAAGCCAACGGCTGGCCGAGCGATCCAGCCATACTCGACGAGGCGGACGGGATCGTCATTTATTGCGACGGGGGCAAGGAGCATCCCATGGAGGGCCATTTTACGGAAATCGACCGGCTGGCCCAAAAAGGCGTGGGGATTGCCTGGCTGCATTTTTCCCTGATTGTCGAGGACCAGGAAAAAAGTAATTTCCTGCTGAAGTGGATCGGGGGGTATTTTGAGACGAACTGGTCGGTCAATCCGTTCTGGGAACCGAATTTTGAAACCTTCCCGGCTCATCCGATCACCCGCGGTGTTAAGCCCTTTAAAATTCTGGATGAATGGTATTTCAACATGCGCTTTGTGGAGGAGATGAAAGGCGTTACCCCCCTGCTGACTGCCATCCCGCCCAAACGGGCCTTTGAGCAGGAAGAAGGGCCGTATAGCGGCAATCCCCATGTTCGCCAGCAGGTGGGCATGCCCGAACATATGGCCTGGGCCTATGAACGGCCGGACGGCGGGCGGGGATTTGGATTCACGGGCGGCCATGCGCACTGGAACTGGGCGCATAATGAGTACCGGAAATTCATTTTGAATGCCCTGACCTGGATTGCCGGGGCGGACGTACCGGCGGACGGTGTCCCCTCCCGCGAACCAACGCTGGAAGAACTGGCGGCCGGAGCGGATGAGCCGCAGCCGGACAGTTGGGGCGAAAAGGATATACGCAAGTGGATTGAAAAATGGAACCGGCCGGCCGGCGGCAGCGGTAAATGAAGTAACGGCGGAATCAGCATGAATGAGAAGGGCATATTATTATTCGGCGGCACGTTTGATCCGATTCACAACGGACACCTGATTATCAGCCGCAGTGCCGCCGAACAACTGGGCGTACAAAAAATTATCCTGATTCCCTCCGCCGTTCCCCCTCATAAGCAAGACAAAAAATGTACTGATGCGAAAATTCGATTGGAGATGGTGCATCGGGCGGTGGACGGGGATGAATTATTCGAAGTGTCCGATTGCGAACTGCACCGGCAGGGGCCAAGTTATACGCTGGATACCGTTCGCTATTTTCACAAAAAATACGGACCGGAATTGCCTTTATACTGGCTCATCGGCGCCGACAGTATTCCGGAACTGCCCGGCTGGTATCATATTCAGCAGCTCGTTGAGGAATGCACCCTGGTAACCGCGGGCCGGCCCGGATCCCCTAGCTGCTGCTGGGACCGTTTTCAGAATATTCTCAATACCCGGCAAATCGCCCGCTTGCAGAAATATCTTCTGGCGACCCCCCTGCTTGACATCTCCGCCACCGAAATTCGCCGACGTATCCGGACCGGCCTGGCCATACGTTATCTGGTGCCGGAACCGGTACAGAACTTTATACTCCAAAATCAATTATACGTGAGTTTTTCCCCCGGCGGGCAGACGGGATAAGGCAATCAGATGTTTGGCCCGCTGAATCGCCTGCATACGGGCCTCCATTTCTTTCGCGGTTGACAGGGCCATCGCTTCCGCCTGGCGAAGCTGATGCTCCGCTTCGGCCGTGCTCACTTCCCCCCGGGCCACCGCCCGGCGGGCCAGAATCAGCACTTTATTTTCATGGACATGGACAAACCCGCCTTCAATATAATAGACCTTCTCGCCCATCAGCTCATCGTGATAGCGTAAAAATCCCTGTCCGAGCTTGCAGAGCAGGGGAGCATGCTGGGGCAGGATGCCCAGCAAACCGTCATGGGCCGGCAAAACCACATCGAAGGCCTTTTCGTCGACGATTTTGGCTTCCGGCGTCATCAGGGTACAGGTAAGATTCGGAGTTAGAGCAACCATCGCATTTTATTCCGATAGTAAAACAGTTATTCTGCTACGAAGCGGCCGTTTCCATTTTGCGAGCCTTTTCCGCTGCCTCTTCGATCGCGCCCACATACATAAAAGCCGCCTCCGGCAGGGAATCCCATTTGCCCTGACAAAGCTCTTCAAAGCTGCGGATCGTGTCCTCCCGGCTGGTATATTTGCCCGGCATGCCGGTAAATGTTTCCGCCACTAAGAACGGCTGGGATAGAAACCGCTCGATCTTCCGTGCCCGCGATACGACCAGTTTATCTTCCTCACTCAATTCATCCACACCCAGAATCGCGATAATATCCTGCAAATCCCGATATCGCTGCAGATAAGCCTGTACCTGCCGTGCGATGGCGTAATGGCGCTGGCCCACAATATTCGGGTCCAGAATACGGCTGGTCGATTCCAGCGGATCCACCGCCGGATAGATCCCCTTTTCCGTAATCGACCGCTGCAGGTTCACTGAAGAATCCAGATGCGTAAAGGTGGTCGCCGGGGCAGGATCCGTATAGTCGTCCGCCGGCACATATACTGCCTGAATGGAAGTAACCGCACCTTTCTCCGAGGATGTGATCCGCTCCTGCAATTCCCCCATTTCCGTAGCCAGTGTCGGCTGGTACCCCACCGCGGAGGGCATCCGGCCCAGCAACGCTGATACTTCCGAACCCGCCTGGGAAAAGCGAAAGATATTATCGATAAACAGGAGCGTATCGGCACCGGTCTGATCCCGGAAATATTCCGCCATGGTCAAGGCCGTCAAGGCGACCCGCAAACGGGCGCCCGGTGGTTCGTTCATCTGCCCGAATACCATCACCGTCTGGTCCAGCACGCTCTTGCCGGTATCCCCGATTTTCGCCTCCTGCATTTCCAGCCAGAGGTCATTGCCTTCGCGGGTCCGCTCCCCAACCCCGGCAAAACAGGAATATCCGCTGTGAAACCGGGCTAATCGGGCGATCAGTTCCTGGATCACCACCGTTTTGCCCACGCCCGCCCCGCCGAACAGTCCGCATTTGCCGCCCCGAACCAGCGGACAGAGCAAATCGATGACCTTAATCCCCGTTTCAAACATTTCTGTTTTGGAAGACAGGTCGGTAAACTCCGGCGGATTGCGATGAATCGGGCGATAATCCTCCGCCTGCACCGGTCCGCGCCGATCGATCGGTTCCCCCAGAAGATTAAACACGCGGCCCAGAGTCGTCGAACCCACGGGAACTTTTACCGGGGAGCCGGTATCCAATACTTCCACACCGCGTGCCAAACCATCCGTTGAGCCCAGCGCAATAGCCCGCACCTTGCCGCTGCCCAGATGCTGCTGCACTTCGCCCACCACCGAAATGGAATTTCCCTTGATCTGAGTATCAATTTTCAAGGCATTGTGCAGCGCGGGAAGATTCTCCTCCGCAAACTCCGCATCGAATGTGCTGCCGATTACCTGTATCACTTTTCCCTTATTCATGTATTCATGCTCCCATATAAATGCCTTTATTTCAAGGCCTCAACTCCACCCATGATATCCAGCAGTTCACCCGTAATCTGCGACTGACGGGCACGATTGTATTGACTGGTCAATGCCTGAATCATTCGTTCCGAATTATCGGTCGCCGCCTTCATCGCATTCATCCGCGCCACCTGTTCACTGACGATGGAATCCACAAAACACTGAAACAAGCCCGCCCGAATCGCGGATGGAACCAGCTCATCCAGAATTTCCGAGGAAGAAGGAGATACAATATAATTATCCAGAGAAACCTTTTTCCTCATCGAATCATTCTTGCCCCTGGCTGTTTCCCCCAGAGGCAGAAGCGGTAACACTTCCGCGTAATAGCGGGCGGCGGAGACAAATTTCGTATAAACCACCTGAACAGCGTCGATCTTTTTTTCCGTGTACAATTCAATATATTCATCCGCCAGCTTTTCCACCGGTTCATATCGGGTTTTGTCATCAAACTCGTTAAACACGCGGGCCACCGGCTGTTTGATAAATTTAAAATATTGGATGCTCTTTTTCCCCGAAGCGTGTACCTCCACCTGTTGGCCGGCCTCTTTTAACTGCCGGATGTGGCGGCCGGCCAGCCGGATCACATTGCCGTTGTAGCCGCCGCACAACCCCCGGTTGCTTGACAATACCAACAGAATTGTTCGTCCGGATTCCTTATTCTTACACAATAGAGGATGAGCGGTTTGGGAATCTCCCGGGGAAAAATTGCGAATCAGTTCGCCGATGGCTTCCGTATAAGGACGCGCCCCCACGGAGCGAAGAAATGCCCTGCGGAATTTGGAGGTGGCGATCATTTCCATCGTTTTGGTAATCTTGCGAATATTCGCCACCGATTTTCGCCGCTTGATAATTTCCCTTGCCTTGGCCATACCGTATCTCTGATTTCCTTTGCCTTACCCTTGCAGGGCTTTAAACTGGCGGATTGCCTCGGTCAAATTTTTCTTGATCTCATCATCCATCTTGCCCTTGCTCCGCAGGATTTCCAGCAGATCGGATTTATTCGCCTTGAGATACTCAAGCATTTTCTGTTCCATTTCCGCCACTTTCTTAACCTCGACATCATCGAACAAACCGGTCGATCCGGCGAAAATACTGACGACTTGATCGATTACATCCATCGGCTGATACTGGGGCTGCTTCAATAATTCCACCATCCGGTAGCCGCGGTCCAGCTGGGCCTGGGTGGCCTTGTCCAGATCGGTCCCCAACTGGGCAAAGGCCTCCAGCTCGCGAAAGGCGGCCAGATCGAGCCGCAGCATACCCGCAATGTCTTTCATGGCCTTAATCTGGGCCTTGCCCCCCACGCGGCTGACGCTGATCCCAACATCCACCGCCGGACGGACACCGGCAAAAAACAGGTCCGGACGCAGATAAATCTGGCCATCGGTAATCGAGATAACATTCGTCGGAATATAGGCCGATACCTCTCCCTCCAGCGTTTCCACAATCGGCAGCGCCGTCAGAGAACCGCCCCCCAGCTCCTCACTCAGTTTCACCGCTCGCTCCAGCAGCCGGCTATGCAGATAAAACACATCGCCCGGATAGGCTTCCCGGCCCGGCGGACGGCGGAGCAACAGGGATAACTGCCGATATGCCTGGGCCTGCTTGCTCAGATCATCATAGACACAAAGGGTGTCTTT
>JAKQBU010000319.1 GCA_029573975.1 Planctomycetota bacterium | reverse complement strand
ACGGATGCGGGGTGGGATTTTGCTGGGGAGGCGGCTAATGGGACGGTGGATTATTGGCGGATGTGTGGGGATGGGGTGGGGTATCCGCAGTTGAGCTGGGAGTTTGGCCGGCGGGGGGATTTTGCGTGTCCGGATGGGGTTGGGGTGGAGGATTTGGAGGCGCTGGCGACGAGGTGGCTGACGGCGGAGGGGCAGGCCGGATATAGTGCTGCCTGCGACGCCAATAGTGATGGGAAGATTGATATGGCGGATTTTGAAGCACTTGCGGGGAATTGGATGGCGGATTAAGAGAATTTGAGATTTCATATTTCAGAACAAAATGGAACCGCCGATTTCACAGATTACACAAATTAAGGATATCAGGAAAAAATCTATTCAAGAAGACGAGGAGACAGGGATACAAGAGTACAAATAAAGTATGCAAGTATACAGGAAGGGGAAATACTAAACACTAAATCCTAAACAAATTCGAAATCTGAAGCACAAAATATGACACAAAATAGGAAAGTTCGGAGTTCGTTGAATAACTGGATTCCCGCCTCCGCGGGAATGACAAGCGTGGAACAGAATTTAAGAGTTGAGATTTCAGAATAAAATGGAAACACAGATTTTTCAGATTACACGGATTAGGAATATAAAGAGAAAATTCTAGATTCGAAACAGATTGGGGCAGAAAGTTCGTAGTTCATAGTTCGGAGTTCGTTGAGGATCTGAAATTTGAGATCTACTTCACACGTCTCATTTTGACGTGAGGGCGGCCATTGAATATGTTGGGACGGGCCATTGCCGCGTCTGGATCGGACCATTTCTTCCAGGATCAAAAAAAGCCCCGGCCATTTGAGATGGTCGGGGCTGAGATTGCTGAGGTGTTGTTTTACTGTTTTGTTTCGATGTTGATTTCCGCAATGCTGGCGAAGGCCTGATTGCTGACTTCGCTGAGTGCTACGATTTTCAGATAGCGGGCATTGACGGGGGCGTCCAGTTTCAGCGTTTGAGGTCTTCTGGCATTTGCGGGGAACTGGCCTTTGAAGGCCGGCTGACCCCAGTTTTCCGGGTCGCTGCTCAGATAAATCTCATAGTCTCTGAGCCGGCCGTTGATCATATCCTGGCGGGGGGTGTAAATCACGGCGGTGATATCCTGCGGCTTTTTGAAGTCGATGACCAGGAAATGCGGATGACTCGGGGCGCCGCCGCTGTAACGGCTGTGCCAGAAGGTGTCCGGCTCGCCGTCGATGGCGTGAATCGGTTCGCCTTCATCCGGCTCAAAGCTGCTGGCCTTGATATTCCACTTGGCCGCGGGGGATTCGGGGAAAACAATCATGCCCTGATACTGCGCCTGCCCTGGTGTTGTTGCACGAACCTGCACGGTTCCACTGGCCAGCTCAAACGGTGCCGTATAGGTTTTCCACTCGGCGCCATCGATGGCATACTCAATTTTGGCGCCGGCGGCTGCACAGGACAGCGTTACCAAGCCGGCCATATCTCGTGCACCCAGAACCGGCTTAATCCGGTCCTGCGATACGGGCAGCCGACCGACGGACGAAAGATTTTTCTGGCCGGCCGGCAGCAGACGCAGCACATACGAGAATGTCGCCGGGTCGGACCAGACAATGTACTGATCCAGCGGGCGCGGGCCGCAGCCGTTGGACCCGACACCGAGCGTCCGTGCGGCCAGGGTCAGGACGGTGCTGGTGCTGGCCGGCAGGTCCACGGTGTATTCAATCGGGGTCATCACTTCATCGGTATAGGGCAGTGCGGAAACCTGCATGCTGTCACCGTCGGCCTGGGCCAGCAGCGTCGGCATGCGTTTGCCGCCAACGGCGGCCCAGCGGACGTCTTCATGATTGCCGCATTCCATCGGTTTGGCATACGGGGTCATCTGTTCTTTGACGCTGCTGCTGTAAAGTCCGACGTCGAAGCCGCGTTTGCGGTCGCTGTAGTTTTCCATCGGGCC
>JAKQBU010000316.1 GCA_029573975.1 Planctomycetota bacterium | reverse complement strand
TCTCCGGATAATCCTGTGATTTTGCATCGAACAGAAATTATCAATCGAAAAGGCCCTTTTGGCTGTTTGCGTGAAGGATACATTCGAAACCAGTTTAATAACCAGTTACTTGATTTGATTACAAATACGGATTTCAAAATGATCTGTGTCATTATTGACAAGAAAAATCATCTCCATGAATATCATTCTCCTATGCACCCCTATCATTATTGTCTCGTTGCCATACTTCAGCGGTATGCTGAATGGCTTAATCATAAAAATTATGTGGGCGATGTTATGGCGGAATCCCGCGGTAGAAATGAAAACAATCAGTTAAAGCAGGCTTATTTGCGACTTTATGAAAGCGGCACATGAGGGCGATATTGCAATAGTCCTGAATTATTTAAGCGGGTTTTGACATCCAGGGAGATTAAAATTCGAGAAAAAAAAGCAAATATTCCCGGCCTACAATTAGCCGATATTCTGGCTTACCCAATGCGACAACAAATGCTACTCGACAAAGGAGTATTACCGGCTTCCGATCCAGTTTTTGGTCGACAACTCGCCAGCATTGCCCAGAAAAAATACAATAAAAACGAATCGAATGGAAGAGTACCTGGATATGGAGAAATATGGCTATAAAATGAAATAGCCCCTTTCGGGGCATTTCACGCTAACCCTCACGGGTTATCCATCTGCGTACTAACGCATTACTATAATTATCACCCATATTTCCCTTGCAGTCAAGTAAAGGACTATAAAAAAGTAATAAAAATAGGCAAAATTAACATGACCGTTTATCACCTTAAAGTTATAATAGGTTTGTTATCTGTATATAAAATATTATAATAGAAGTAGTTACAGTTAAAAAAGTTGGAAAATATCTAACTTGAACAGATAAGAGGTATATAAATGATTTCGAGCAAGGAATTGACCCCCCGTCAGATTGTGACGGAGCTGGATAAATATATTGTCGGGCAGGATGATGCCAAGCGGGCGGTGGCAATTGCGGTGCGGAATCGGTGGCGCCGCCAGCAGCTCCCGGAAGAAATACGAGAGGAAGTGTCGCCGAAGAATATTATCATGGCTGGCCCTACGGGGGTGGGCAAGACGGAAATTGCCCGGCGGCTGGCGGCCCTGGTTGGGGCTCCTTTTGTCAAGGTGGAGGCGACGAAATTTACGGAGGTGGGGTATGTGGGCCGGGATGTCGAGAGCATGATTCGCGACTTAATCGAACGGGCAATCCAGATGGTGCGGGAGGAGCAGGCAGCATTTTGCGCGGAGGAGGTGGAGCGGGCGACCGAAGAGCGGATTCTGGATTATCTGCTGCCCCGTCCGCTGCATCAGGAAGTCACTCCCGATGCGGACGGCGAGGTGGCAGATCGTTATGAACGGTCGCGCAGCAAAATGCGGGAACAGTTGCGCAGCGGTGCTCTGGAAGAACGGACCATTGAAATCACGGTGGAAGAAAAAGCGATGCCCATCAATATTCTATCCAACGTGGGAATGGACCAGATGGAGCCGGAGATGCAGAATTTTTTCGAAAAAATCATGCCCAGCCGGCCGGCGCAGAAGCGCATGGCGATTCGGGACGCCCGCAAGGTAATCCGCCAGCAGGAGCTGGACAAGCTGGTGGATCAGGACAAGGTGGTGCAAACCGCGATCCAGCGGACGGAAAATTCGGGGGTTATCTTTCTGGATGAAATTGACAAGATTTGCAGCGGGGGAGACCATTTTGGGGCAGAGGTGTCACGGGAAGGGGTGCAGCGGGATTTGCTGCCGCTGGTGGAAGGCACGACGGTGAATACCCGGCATGGCCTGGTGCGGACGGATCATATTCTGTTTATTGCCGCCGGGGCGTTCAGCCGCAACAAGCCCAGCGACCTGATGCCGGAGCTGCAGGGCCGGTTTCCGATCCGGGTGAAGCTGCATGACCTGGATCAACAGCAGTTTCGCCGGATTCTGACCGAGCCGCGGAATTCTTTAACGGCCCAGCAGGTGGCCCTGATGGAAACGGAAGGGATAGACATTGAATTTGCGGAAGATGGGGTGGCGGCCATGGCGGAACGGGCGTTTCATATCAACAGTACCCAGCAGAATATCGGAGCCAGACGATTGTACGCGGTGATGGAGAAGGTGCTGGAAGAGATCAGTTTCGAGGCCTCCGACAGCAATGCCAAAAAATTTGTAATCGATAAAAAGTATGTGAGCCAGCGGCTGCAGGATGCCAGCAAAGATGAAGATTTGAATATTTTCGGTTTTGCGGCCGCTCCGGCAGCCAATAAAAACAGGTAGTTCCGGCAAATAAAAAGAATATATAAACTTGTTTCCCAGGGTTGCCCAGACTATAATAGGGCAAGAAAATCCAAGCGGAAAACGAGATTTTTAATTGACAGGATTGGTAAAAAAACAGATTGTTACAGGAGGCTGTAATGGCGGAAGAAAAAACATTCGAAGAAAAAGTAAAAGAAGGAATCGATGAAATTCGGCCTCTTTTGCAGCGGGATGGCGGGGACTGCGAACTGGTGGGGGTTGAAGGCAAGAAAGTGAAGATTCGCTTTCGCGGCGCCTGCAAGGGATGTCCGGGTGCAGCCATGACGCTGAAGATGGGGATCGAGCGGCATTTGCGCGGCAGGATTCCGGAAATCGAAGAGGTGGTGGCGGCGAATTAAATCTTGTGTCAGACTATTTTGCTGTCAGAATTTCGGAGATGGACTTGGTATCGGGGTGATGGATCAAGCCCCGCTCGGTGATGATGGCGGTAATGTATTCGCGGGGGGTAACATCGAAGGCGGGATTATAAACGCTGACGCCGGCGGGGGCGATACGATGACCCCAGGGTTGGGTGATTTCATCGGCAGCTCGCTGTTCAATGGGTATGGATTTGCCGTCGAGAAGGGACAGGTCAAAGGTGCTGGATGGGGCGGCAATATAAAATGGAATTTTGTGGGCCTGGGCCAGTACGGCCAGGCTGTAGGTGCCGATTTTGTTGGCGGCATCTCCGTTGGCGGCGATGCGGTCAGCACCGGTAATAATCAGGTTGACTTTTCCCAGGCTCATCAGGTGGCCGGCCATATTGTCACAGATGAGTGTAACATCAATACCCCGCTGCATCAGTTCCCAGGCGGTTAATCGGGCGCCCTGCAGCAAAGGCCGGGTTTCGTCAGCAAAAACATGAAATTTTTTGCCTTGTTCCTGGGCGGTGAACATTACCGCCAAAGCCGTGCCGTAATCGGCGGTAGCCAGGCCGCCGGCATTGCAGTGGGTCAATACGGATATGCCATTCTGTATCAAATCTGCACCATTTTTTCCGATGGCCCGGCACATGGCGGCATCTTCGTCGCGGATGGCATGTGCTTCGGTTAATAAACGGGCTTTCCATTCCTCCGGGCTGGCTGCCTGGCATTGCTGAGCGGTCTGTTTCATGCGATCCAGTGCCCAGAACAAATTCACGGCGGTCGGCCGGCTGGAGGCCAGGGAAGTACAGGTTTTCCGGACCTGATTTTGCAGTTGTTCGATGGTTGCCGTTGGCGGGGTATCTTGCAGTCCCAGTATCACGCCATAGGCC
>JAKQBU010000306.1 GCA_029573975.1 Planctomycetota bacterium | reverse complement strand
GCAGCCCGACGAATTTCCTGGTCCATTTGATATCCGGCTTGATTGCCTATACCCGATTGCCTAAAAAACCGTCGATTCACAGGGATCGCTCTGAATGGCAAAACGAGCTACTGGCCTTAGGTGCTTAAACGAAATTCAGGTAAATAGTATTTGCCGGACGGCGTTGGAAATCATGCTATGACAGCGCCGGCCGCGGGCGTTTCCGCACGGGAAAGGAGTATGCTATGCCCATTCTGCTGCCGGTTCTGGAACTGAAACCGGGTATGTGTGTGGCCAAGCATATCGAATACAACTGCCGGTATCTGCTGCCCAGCGGGCATTTTTTATGCGGGGACGACATCAAGAACCTGCAGGAAAAGATTCCGGGGCGGATGATTTACATTTTTGATCCGCTGCTGGATGAGGTGGTGGATTTTTATAACGATTCCTACGATGAAGGGGCTTGTTACCAGGTACGGGGCCAAATCAATAAAGTCCTGCAAAAGGTGAGCGGCCTGATCCAGTCCAACGTATCCCTGTCGGCCGAGAATCTGGCGGGCATGGAACATACGGTTCGCGACCTGGTCCATTTCCTGGTGGACAACCCGGCCGTTCAATCCGTAATTAAGCAAAGTAAATCCTGGGATAGTTATGCGCAGGAGCATTCGGCCAGCGTTTGTTACCTCAGCATGCTGATCGGCAATACCCTGCAGAACTACCTGCGGGGGACCCACGAAACGGGGCCGGGGATCAGTCTGGCGCCGCTGGCGGCGGCATCCTTTCTGCATGATTTGGGCATGATCAGCATCGAGGAATTGTACAAAAAGAACGGACCGCTCACGGACGAGGAACAGCAGATGATCCGGGAACATCCGGAGAACGGCGCTTCCATGCTGCCCAGTTCCATCGACCCGGTGATCCGGCAGATTGTCCGGCAGCATCACGAAAATCAGGACGGCAGCGGCTACCCGGAAGGGCTGAAAGGCAAGGAGATGCATTTTTTTGCCCGGATCATCCGGGTGGCGGATGCCTTTTGCGCCGCGACGGCGCAGAAACGCTATCAGCGGGCCAAAACGCCCATCCAGACGCTGCACGAAATGGTTTTCGGGCCGTACCGGCGGTTTTACGATCCGATTATCCTGAAGATTTTTACCAGTTTTCTGCAGCCGTTTCCGATCGGTGCGAAATTGAAGCTGGGCAACGGGCAGCAGGCCATTGTGACCCACCACAATCCTAAAAATCCTTTTGCCCCGGAAATCATCGTGGCCTTCGATCCCAACGGCTTTCCGATTGGGAGGGGGTCGCTGGAAACGCCCTTTTATCTGGGCGAACGGAGTGATATCACGGTGCAATCCTTCGGCGAGGAAGATCTGTCGTATATCAACCATACGCCGGATCAGGAAAAGCTTTCCGCCGAGGAAGAGAAGGAAACCAAGCGTTATTTCACCGAAATGTTCGATCTGGTCTATCCCTGAAACGGCGGATCCACCTGGTTTGGTTTTCGTAAGAAAAGGAAGGGGACACTTTTCCTGCTATAATAACGACGTGCTGAAATAGCGTTCGGCCCGGTCGGGCAGAACGGTGGCGATATTGCCTTTAAGGCGGGCGGACAGTTGGCGAGCGGCCCAGACATTGGCCCCGGAGGAGATACCGACCAGCAGGCCGAAATCCCGTCCCAACTGCCGGGTGGTTTCGATGGCGTCATCATCGGTGACTTCGATCACTTCATCAATCAGGGAGACATCCAGGACGGCAGGGATGAAACCATCGCCAATGCCCTGAATCTGATGGAGGCCCGGCTCATGGCCCAGCAGAGCCGATACGTCCTTGGGTTCGACCGCAACAATGCGAACGTCCGGTTTCTGTTCTTTCAGGAATTTCCCGATTCCCTGCAGGGTGCCGCCGCTGCCGACGCCGGCCACAAAACAATCGATCTCTCCTGCCATTTGTCGCCAGAGTTCATGAGCGGTTTCTTCGTAATGGACGCGGGGATTGTCGGGATTTTCAAATTGCTGCGGAACGAAGATTCGGGGATCTTCGGCGGCGAGCCTGCGGACCTTTTCCACGGCCCCGGGAAGGCTTTTTGTCGCCGGGGTCAAAATCAAATCCGCCCCTAAAACCTTGATCAGTTTTTTTCGTTCCTGGGACATATTTTCGGGCATGACGATGCGGACGGGGTAGCCTTTGAGGCGGCCGACCAGGGCGATGCCGATGCCGGTATTGCCGGAAGTCGGCTCGACAATGATGGAATCGAGTTTGAGCCGGCCGTCCCGTTCGGCCCCCTCGAGCATGGCTACCGCGACGCGATCTTTAATACTGCCGCCCGGATTGAGAAATTCCCCCTTGGCGAATATTTTTTCTCCTTTGAGCCGGATTAACGGAGTATTCCCAATCAGCGATAATACATTATCTGTCAGCATAGAGTAAGTATAACAAATCCGGGTAAAAACGTAAAGGGACAAATTTTCATATCGGACCTTGCGAAATGCCGATAACCATAACAGGGAGGGGAAAGGTAACGGTTATGGTGTCTATACACAGGAGAATATCCGATGTCGAAATGGGTAGCGCAAAAAATCAGCCAGGTACAGGAAAGACGAAAGCATGAAGTGGTGTTCTATACGTATCCCAAGTTTCTGTTCTGCTGGCCGCTGATTTTCATGGGTTTTCTGCTCTGGCTGCTGGACCGCCAGCAGTGGGCTTCGCCGGAGACGCTGGCCTGGATCTGGGGCATTACGGTAATCGTGGTGGTCATTACCATGGGCATCGATCTGAACCGTAATTTTACGGTTTTCTGGCTGGTGGTCATCGGCGGCTTCTGGATTCTGGTTCTCTGGCTGCGCGACGTGAAAAGCATCCGGATTTTTTCCCGGATCTACGATTTTCTGGTGAATCTCGATCCGGCCTATTCCCGCAGTCTGGGCCTGATGGTCAGCATCGTCCTGCTGGTCCTGTTTTTCATCATGTGGCTGGGGACCCGTTTGAATTCCAAGTGGCGGATCACGCACAACGAGTTCGAGCACTACCAGTTCGGCCGCATGGACGATTCGCTGGCGCGCGGGGCCAAACGGGTTCGCACCAGCTATCCGGATTTTTTTGAGCTGCTGCTGTGCCTGTCGGGCGACCTGATTATCTTTGACTCCACCGGCCGCAAAGAACTTCGCCGCATCCCCCATGTACCGCTGCTGCCGCTGGTCCGCCGGCGAATTGACCGTATTCTGGAAACCACCTCCATTACCGTGGGCGAAATCGAAGATGAGGCGGAAGCCGTCGAAACAAATGATGAGGCGGATCGCGGAATTTGAAATTCCAGCATCTGGATTTCATTTCGGCGGTATTTTACATACCTTTTACGAAACCGCAGACGAAGCTGGGCGTCTATATAGAATAGACGGTCCGTAACTGTCTGGCAGGTATGTAAAATGGATAAAAAGCATGTGTCAATAGATTAGAGAGGATTATAACTATGTGTAAACAAAAGACTTTGGCTGGTATTGGGTGTTTTGGGGTGCTGGGGATTCTGGTACTACTATCGATGGGGCTGGCGGAAAATGGTGATGAATCGGCTGGGGGGGCCGGGTGCGATTTGTCCCTGGTGAAGGTATCGGCGAACCAGATTACGCTGGAATTTTACCCGCCCGCCGGGCAGAGCGGCACGCTAGAGGCGGAATTGTATGAGCTGGGAGGCAAGCTGCTGGCCAAGGTCTCCCGCCAGCATCAGGGGGAAAAACTGCAAATCGAGCTTTTCGCCCAGGTCGAGGAAAAGGATCTGGCCAATTATTATCTGCGCTACCGGTTCGATGCGGGCCAGCCGTACCGCCAGCGGAGCCTGCTGTTCGCCGGTGAAATCCTGGAAACCACCGTGCTGGGCCAGCGGGAATTTCTGGCCGGCAGTTCTCCCGTGATCCGGGTGCTGGTCAGGGACCGTTCTGCCGGTGTCCCCATCGCCGACGCGCAGGTAGAGGCTACCCTGATCCATCAGGAGCAGGTGATTGCCAAATTCACCGCCCGGACGGACCAGAACGGGGAGGTGGCGGTGCAGATGACCATGCCCGATACCGAGTTGGAAAATGTCCTGCTGAAAATCGAAGTGACCAGTAAGACCGCCAAAGACAGCGTGGAAGAAACGGTGCAGATTCGCAGCGCCCTGCGGACCCTGCTGACGACGGACAAGCCGCTGTATCAGCCCGGCCAAACCATTCACATTCGCGCTCTGACCCTGTCCCAGCCGAGCATGAAACCGCTGGCGGAGGCGGAGGTGATTTTCGAGGTGGAGGATGCCAAGGGCAACAAGGTGTTCAAGGCCTATGAAAAAACCGATGCCTATGGAATCTCCCATGTGGATTTCATTCTGGCCGATGAAGTGAATATGGGGACCTATCGCATCCGCGCCCTCGCTGCCGGCATGAAGGAGGAAAAGACCGTTACCGTCGAGCGGTATGTCCTGCCGAAGTTCAAGGTGAATTTCACCAGCGACCGCAGCTATTACCAGCCGGGCGAGCTGGTGAAGGGGGAGATTCAGGCGGATTACTTCTTCGGCAAGCCGGTGGCGGGTGGCAAAGTGGAGATTACCTGTGCCAAGTTTGATGTAGCTTATGAAGACTTTCAGGTAATCGAGGGCAAGACTGACGATGCCGGCCATTATGCCTTTGAAGTCCGCCTGCCGGAGCATTTTGTCGGCCAGCCGCTGGAGGCGGGCAATGCCTCCGCCAAATTCGATATCAAAGTGGTCGATACCGCCGACCACCAGGAAAAAATCACCAAAAACCTGTCGGTGACTGCTGCGCCGATCCTTGTGGCGGCTGTGCCGGAAAGCGGCGAGCTTATTGCCGGCCTGGAAAATACCATCTATATTGTAACCACCTATGCCGATTCCACCCCTGCCGCCTGCCAGGTAACCTGGAACAATCCCGCCGGCGGCCAGCCGGTGACTTTCGCTATGGATGAGGGCGGCTTCGGTACGATAGCCATTACGCCGCAGGCCAATACCCCCATCACCCTGTCCCTGGCTGCCCGCGATCCCCAGGGGCAAACCGGACAGGCCAGTGTGGAACTGAAGGCGAAAGAAAAACAAGACGATTCGATTTTGCTGCGGACGGATAAAAGCCTGTACCGGGTGGGCGAGCCGGTGGAATTTTCGCTGTTTTCCACCCGCAAAGCCGGCACTATCTATGTGGATGTCATCAAGGACCGGCAAACCTATCTGACCCAGACGCTGGAACTCCAAGACAACCAGGCCTCCGGCCGTATCACGCTGGATGCCGCGCTGGCGGGCACGGTGCAGATGAACGCCTATTTCATCGGCAGAAATGGTGTAATCGTCCGCGACCGGCGGCTGATTCTGGTGGACCCCGCCGACGACCTGAGCATCCGCATCACCAGCGACAGCGATACCTATCTGCCGGCGGCCGAGGCCCAAATCCAGTTTGCCGTGACCAATACTCAGGGACAGGGAGTGGCCTCCGCCCTGGGGGTTATGGTCGTGGATGAAGCGGTTTTTGCCCTGCAGGAGATGCAGCCGGGCCTGGAAAAGGTCTATTTTTATCTGGAAAAGGAGATCGCCACACCCCGTTACGAAATCCACGGCTATGCTCTGGACCAGTGCATTCAGCCGCTTTCCCCACTGGAGCAGGAAAAACCGGTCCTCGCCCGCCGCGATACCGCCGCCCGAGTCCTGCTGGCCTCGGCGCAGGGGGTGGGGGATTATCCGATGCATGTCAACACGTATCAGCGGGACAATAAGGAGCAGGCCTTTCAGCAGAAGATGGCCCAGCAGCTTACGCGCCAATACCGCAAAATTGCCAAGGCCCTGGAAAAATTTGCCCGGAAGCATAAAGAGAAAAGCCCTGTGGAAAAGGGCATCGACCTGGAGGTTTTAGTGGCGGAAGGGTTTTTACGTAAAGTCGATACCCTCGATCCCTGGAACTGCCCTATGAAGATCAGCGGCACCTGGTGCCAGGGCTGCCAAACTTATCATGATTTTACGCTGGCCTCCGCCGGCATTGACGGCCAGTGGGACACCGTTGACGATGCGGCAGTGCCTTCGATATTCGACCGCAGAGATAATAAGCAAAGAAGAGCAATAGGAGGTATAGGCGGAGTAGAATGGTTCAAAGAAGCTGGAGTGAACCGAGAAGCATTGGCGATGGATGCTGTCGCGGTGCCCATGATGGCGGCAAAACCGGAGTCTAAATCAGAAGCGGATAAAGCGAATCTTTCCGAACTATCTTCCGGCTCCGCCGAGCCGGTTCGTATCCGCCAGTATTTTCCCGAGACGCTCTACTTCAATCCCGCCGTCATCACCGACGCCAACGGTCGGGCGAACCTGAGTGTCCCGCTGGCCGATTCGATTACCACCTGGCGGATGACCTGCATGGCCTCCTCCGCCCAGGGGCAGCTCGGCTCGGCTACCGCCGGCATCCGCGTCTTCCAGGATTTCTTCGTCGATATTGATTTTCCGGTTTCCCTCACCCAGAATGACCAGGTGCATGTACCGGTGGCGATTTTCAACTACCTCAAGACCGACCAGCAGATTCAGCTTCAGGTCCAGAAGGAGGACTGGTTCGAGCTGGAGGGCCTTCCGGAAAAAAACGTCACCCTGGCCCCCTCCGAAGTGCGGGCCGTCTATTTCCCTATTACCGCCCGTAAAATCGGCTTCCAGAAATTCACCGTGACCGCCCGCGGCGAGAAGAAAAGCGACGCGGTCGCCCGTTCCGTGGAAATCGTGCCCGACGGCAAGGAAACTCTGGTCACGCAGAGCGGCCGCCTGGAAGGGGCAATTACTCACACCATCACCATTCCCAACGAGGCCATCGACGAGGCCAGTAAGATATTCGTGAAGGTCTATCCGGGCGTCCTCAGCCAGGTAGCCGAAGGCCTGGATAGTATGCTGCGGATGCCCTTCGGCTGTTTTGAGCAGACCTCCTCCGTCACCTACCCGAACATCCTGGTGCTTGACTACATGAAGACCACCGGCAAGATCACGCCCGAACTGCAAATGAAGGCCGAGGGCTTCATCAACACTGGGTACCAGCGGCTGGTTTCCTACGAAGTCCCCGGCGGCGGCTTCGAGTGGTTCGGCCAGGCCCCCGCCCATCGGATTCTGACCGCCTACGGGCTGATGGAATTTTACGACATGAGCAAGGTCTATGAAGTGGACCCCGCCCTGATCAGCCGGACCCAAAAGTGGCTGGCCGCCTGCCAGGAGAAGGATGGCTCGTATAAACCTTCCGAAGGCGGCATCCAGGAAGGAGCCATCAACAAGTTTACCGATGACGTGCTCCGCGTGACCGCCTATATCACCTGGGCTTTGGCTGCCACCGAATATCAGGGGCCGGAAGTGGAGAAGGGCATCACCTATATTCGCAACCATCTCGATGATATGAAAGACGTTTATACCCGAGTCATGGTAGTCAACGCCCTGGCTGCGATCGATCCGAAAAATGAAACCACGCTGGATACCCTGCGGACCCTGCACGAGATGCGCATCGAAAAAGACGACACCGTCTATTGGGCCGCACAGTCGCAAACCCCCACCTGCGGGACCGGGGCGGCGGCGGATATCGAAGTAACGGCCCTGGCGGTCCAGGCGCTGATCCGATGCGGCCAGGAGCTGGGGACGGTTGGCAAGGCCGTCAATTTTCTGGTCAAGAACAAGGACGCCTACGGCACCTGGCAATCGACCCAGGCCACCATTCAGGCCTTGCGGGCCATGCTCATGGCTGAACGCGGCACCACCGCCGCTGCTGAGGCGACCATCAAAATCCAGTGCAACGGGGAAGATATCACCACCCTGACCGTCAATGACAAAAACAGCGATGTGCTCCAGTTAGTCGATCTGAAGGATTATACCGATAAAGGTGATAATACCATTACTTTGACCTTCGAGGGTACCGGTGCCCTGCTCTATCAGATCGTGGGCCGTTTCTACCTGCCGTATCCCCAGGAGGCCCTGCCCGCCCGCGAGGAACCGATGACCATCGAGGTTACATACGACCGCACGCAACTGGCGAGCGATGATCTCATCAATGTTACCGCGACGGTCCGCAACAACCGGCCTGGCCGCGCCCAGATGGTCATCCTCGATCTGGGCCTGCCACCGGGATTTACGCTCCTGTCGGACCGCCTCAATCAGTTGGTGGAGAACAAGGTTATCGAAAAATATTCCACCACCGGCCGGCAGATTATTGTTTATCTGCGTGAGGTGGCCCACGGCCAGCCGCTGGAGATCAGCTACCAGCTTCTGGCCAAGTATCCGCTGACCGCCAAGACCCCGAAATCGACCGCCTATGAATATTACAATCCCGACATTCGCGTGGAGGCCAAGCCCATTCAGTTGACGGTGGCGGCTGAGAATGCGGAACCATAAGAACGCCCTACAAAATGAGCTACCTATTGACATGGAGAATATGGTACTTCATAATAATGCCGGCGTTCGAGCATCATTTTCTCAATGCAGGTTCTTACCATTTTGGAGGATGTGTCATGAAGCTGAAAATCGCACGTGAGGAGGTATGGGCGGCCAGTATGGAGGATAAGCCTGGGCAACTGGCCCAAAAACTGGATAGTCTGGCGCAGGCGGGCGTCAATCTGGGCTTTATCATAGCCCGTCGAGCCCCGGAAAAACCCGGAACCGGTGTGGTGTTTGTCACTCCCATCCGAGGCCCCCGGCAGACCAAGGCCGCCCAACAGGCCGGCTTTAAAAAGACCAACACGCTTCATTCGGTTTGTTTGGCGGCCCCTGACAGGCCCGGTCTGGGCGCCCGGCTGACCGGACACCTGGCGCAGGCGGGCATTAATCTCCGCGGATTCTCCGGCGCCTCCATCGGCAAAAATGCCGTCTTTCATATGGCCTTTACGACCGCCGCTGCTGCCGGCAAAGCCATCCGCTGCCTGAAAAAATTCTGATTGGCTGGTATCCCGGCCATCCGCCGAACGGCGTAGGTATGGATTAAAAAATCATGGGAACGATTTCATCCGGTTCGATACGGAAGTGGGATCCTTTGCCTTCAAAAAAGGCTCGTTCGGCAATCATATGAATATTCAGATCGGACCACTGGATGGTCTGGCCGGTGTCCAGACGCTGCAGGGTGGTAACCCGTTTGGCAAACCGTCCGGCGTGCGGCCAGGGACAGGGCAAAGATCCTTTGGCCTCATCCACCCGGGCCTGACGTAGGGAATCGATGGCTACCCAGGTGCCCAGCCCGGAGATGGCCATCCGGGTAATTGCATCCATGCGGGCGGCGAGCTGCCGGGCCGTACAACGCAGGTGAGCCAGGGCGGCCAGGCCGGCACTGAGGGAGCTAACGATTACTACGGTGATCAGGATACTGCTGAACATATGGTTATCGTCCCTGGAGAACCCCGGTAAAACCGGTAAAAGTCAAGGCCATCAAGCAGGCGATAATCAAAGCGATCCCCGGTCCATGCAGGCCGCGCGGGATGCGGTCATTCGCCAGCCGCTGCCGGATGCCGGCCATGGCGATAATCGCCAGAAACCAGCCGATCCCGCTGCCCAGGCCGTAGCCGATGGTTATGATAAAACTATAATCGCGGATGACCATAAAAAGAGAGGCACCCAGGATGGCGCAGTTCACGGTAATCAGGGGGAGAAAAACGCCCAGCGATTGATACAAAAAGGGGGAATAACGTTCGATGACCATTTCGGTCAACTGGACAAAGGTCCAGAAAATACGCCAGCAGGATATTTTGCGTGAAAATCGCCGCGATACAAGCGATAAAAGCCTCAGACATCTTACTGCCGAAATTCATGGCCGGGTTTTCTCCTTTCGGAACTGGATGGTCCGGAAAATCCAGAGCAAGACCCCAAGCACGAAAAAGGCTCCGGGCGGCATCACCAGGATGATCCATTTGTCCCAATTTAGGCATAATCCACCACATCCACCGGGTTGGTTCCGCTGGCAGAATCCAGATCGGTAAGCTGTTGTAGCGACGACCTGTTCCCTTGCAACCATATCTTGAGCCACAACGGGTGTTGGAAGAACTGACTAGGATCCGGGTGGTCGATGTGGTGCTGCCCGCCCGGCCGGGACCTGAAATCCGCCGCCGTTGCGTGAGCCAGCCGACCGATCATCAGGCTATTTTGCTGCAAAGGCTGGGTCTGCATCTGCCGAAAAACCTGCCGCTTTCCGGGCAGTTTTTGAAAAAAATGTAGTGAAAACTTTCCGCGTTTTTACGCCAAAATCAACGTTTTTTATCCCTAACTGCGGAACTTGGGTTAGAGATAGCGTTCCAAAGTATCTCGCCTATTTTTGCCAAAATAATTAGGCTTACCCCTAACTTTCTTGCAATATTGCCTGGTTAGGTGTAAAGTTAAGGGGAATTTATGAGAATGTTGTTTGGTGAGTTTTTTTACCATAAATACGGACCATAAATAATATTACTCAGAACCATAACATACGATGTCGAAAAACTAACCTATATGTATAATACACCAGATATGGTTGTAGTAAAGGTTGTAATTTTTGCAAATTGCCTTCTGAGTAAATACATAAGTGCTTATAAATAAATGATATGGAGAGGTGTCCGAGTGGCCGATGGAGCTGGTTTCGAAAACCAGTGTGCGGTTTTCCGTACCGCGGGTTCGAATCCCGCCCTCTCCGGTTCCTATTTCTCTGAAATATTATAACTAATTGATATTGCAGGTCTTATCGTTTCTTTTCTCATCCGGGAATCCTCTTTTGTGGAACTATTTGTGGAAGTTTTGTGGAAGAAAGGTTCTCCGATGAGTGAAAAAAAGACCCAATTAAATTGAGTAAAATCCACGCGCCAACAGCGTGTTGGACGGGTGACGATTTACCTTCGCGGCAAGATTTGGTACCTTTACTACTGTGAGAACGGACGGCGGGTACGCCGCCGGGTGGGGGTATTACTGGCCGATGCAAAGAGATTAGCCGCTCAGGTGAACGGCCAGTTGGCTAGCCATACGCCTGCGATTCTGTCTTTTCAGCCGATTTCAGTATCCAATCTACGGCAAAGCTGGCTTAATTATCACGAGCAGGTGTTACGATCGACGCTATACCCACTCCTATCAAAGCTACATAGTTATAATGCTGGTGAAAATAGGAAACAGAATAATAGAGAGTCATGGAAACTGCCCAGTTCACTCCAGCCCCACCCAGACAGGCAATCACAAATTCCAGCCATTGTCGAAAAATCGACTTTTTTACCGGCTCAAAGGTAAAACGACGATTTAACAGGAAATTCCAGGAGACGGCTATCAGAAAAGCCACTACATTGGCCACGGGAAAACAGGGCCAGATCCACATACAGACATTCAATACTCCCAGCCCTATAGGGATAGGTTAGTTCGGTGGCCCGGCCCAACTGGTCCCGCTGACGTACCCGCCGCCCGTTCTCACAGTAGTAGAGGTACCAAATCTTGCCGCGAAGGTAGATTGTCACCCGTCCGACACGCAGTTTTCGTGTGGATTTAACACCGTTTAATTGGATCGTTTTTTCACTCATCGGAGAACCTTTCTTCCACAAAACTTCCACAAATGGTTCCACAAAAGAGGATTCCCGGATGAGAAAAGAAATGCTAAGCTCTGAAATTTCAACTAGTTATGATTTTTCAGAGAAAATGGAACCGGAGAGGGCGGGATTCGAACCCGCGGTACAGACAAGCCATACACAGCCTTTCCAAGGCTGCTCCTTAAGCCGCTCGGACACCTCTCCAGCGTACAACTGCTATAAATCTACTATTAAAAAGATGGTTATGCAAGTATTTTCCACACGATTTCGGGAAATGGTTTCTTTGAGCATACGGTTAGTATCAAGCGAGCCGTTTTAAATACCATTCCGCCGTCAATGGAATGCCCTCATCATATCCAATTCTGCTTTGCCAGCCAAGCTGACGGCGGGCTTTTTCGGTGGAAAAGAACACATCCCGGCCCATCAGCCAGACGCTGTAACGAGTTATAAACGGCGGTTTTTTCAGCCGCAGCAGCCGTCCGATACACTCGCAGTCGAATCCGACCGAGTAGGCCAGCCAATAGGGTACTTTTCGGGTAGGCGGGCGGCAGCCGAAGGCCGCGGCAAACTTATCCATATATTCCTTTTGCGTAATTTCGCCGTCGTTGCTGCAATTGTAGGCCTGCCCGATCGCCACCTCCTTTTGTGCTGCCAGCAAACACGCATCCGCCACATTCCCTGCATATACCGTATTCAACCGGTTATTTCCGCTGCCGAGAATCTTGATCTTGCCTGTTGTGAACATCCGGTGCAGCCGGGCAATACTGGTCCGGTCCCGCGGCCCGTAAATCCACGACGGACGGATTACCGTCAGCCCCAGTCCCTGCTGGCGGTGCATCTGCCACAGCAATTTTTCCGCTTCTACCTTGGCAATCGAATAATAACTCCACCGATGCAGATTGGTTCCCAACGGGGCCGTCTCGTCCAGCACCAGATTTTTCCCGTTCGGGTGGCCGTAGGCACTGATACTGGAAATATGGAGGAACCGCCGCACCCCGGCTTTTTGGGCCGCCTCCGCCATATTCTTCGTCGCATCGATGGTATCCCGTTGAAATTCCGACCAGGGGCCCCAATCCCCCACTCGGGCCGCCGCATGATAGACTACCTCTACCCCCTGGCAGGCGGCCGCCAGAGTCGAGGGGTCCGCCAGATTTGCCACTATCTTTTCTACCCTCAGACTGTCCAAAAACGAGGTGTCGGAACCGGCTCGTACCAAAGCCCGCACCGGCTGGCCAGCTTGTACCAGCCGCTCCGCTATGTGACTGCCCAGCAGTCCCGTTGCACCAGTTACCAAATTCATTCTGTCTTCCTTTCCGGCGGCGTCAGCGGCACACCGCATCCTGCCTCTATTCCGTCCTAACTATCTGTATTCTCAATAAGATAGTTAAATAAATATACCCGAAATTGCAAGTAAATAGCCTGACCCGTTCCTCTTTTTCATCTGTGCCGCCAAAAACACTTGAGAATTTAACCGGCACGGGCTACAATATTTATAGACCGGTCACAAGGCAACGCAGGCATCTAAAAAGAGGATAAAGAACATGGACCCGATGAAAAACATTTTGTATCCGACCGATTTTTCCGAATTTTCGCTGGCCGCATTACCTTATGCCATAACCTTTGCCCAGCAATTTGACTGCCGGCTGCACTGTCTTCACGTTCTGGATGAATCCTATCAGTATTGGCTGGGGGCAGGGGAAAACGTCATCCCTGCCGTGGTCCCTACCCAGGAAATCCTGCAAGCCGCCCAGCGGCAGATGACGCAGTTCGCAGAACAGCATTTTAAAGATCTGCCAATCCAGCTTATCGCGCAGGTAATTAGCGGTCATCCTGCCAATAGTATCCTCCAGTATGCGCAGGATTTTCAAATTGACCTGATTGTCATCGCCACCCATGGTCGCAGCGGTCTGGCCTCCGTCCTTCTGGGTTCTGTCACCGACAAGATCGTCCACAAATCCCCCTGCCCCGTTCTGACCGTCCGGCACGCCGGTCAGCAATCGCCCCCGGTTTCCTGAAGATTATCCCCGATAAACGGTAAAGCCGATATAAACGAGATACAAAAACAGGAAAACCAATCCTTCCTTTCGATCCAGCGTATGTTTTTTCCCGATGAACATGAAAAGAAAGAGCAGCAGGCTGGCAAAAATGACCACTCCGATATCCATATTGGCGGCGGCGGGAAAAGGCAGTGGCTTGATTACCGCACTAACGCCCAGCACCATAAAAATATTGAAGATATTCGACCCGACGATATTTCCTACGGCGATTTCTAC
>JAKQBU010000305.1 GCA_029573975.1 Planctomycetota bacterium | reverse complement strand
CAAAAGCCCGTTGAAAACCAGCCCCATCACCAGCAGGATAGCGGTTCTGATGAAAATATGATAATAGAGCTGTTTATGGGTAGCTCCCCGCTGTATCCGGTTATGGATCGAGTACGGCAGTACCACCCCGACGATAAAAAGAAATAAAGGGAAAATCAAATCCTCGAAATGAAATCCTTCCCACCGTACATGCTCGCATTGGCTGCTTAAAAATATCAGGAAAGAACAGGGATATACCTCAGCGATATGTTTTATCAGGCCGCCCCCGCCGATAATCCAGAACATATCAAAACCGCGCAGCGCATCAATCGATTTCACTCGCTGGCTTGTCCGCTCGGATAATTCAGAATCAGCCATCATGAGCTGTTCCTAAAACTGGGGTACCTCTAAAAATTGCATTATCCTAGCCCCGACCGTGAGGGAGGGGGTCAAAAACACTGTTTTACCTTTTGAAAATCTTATTTTTAGAGGTTCCCTGTCATTGTTAGTTCGGGCTGGCTTCTGCCGGGGGAGTGCCGGGCGCTACGGCGGGAGCCGCGCCGGTGGGGGCTTCCGGAGTTTCCGGTTTGGCCTCTTCTGCCGGCTTTTCCGCCGGGATATCTTCCACCAGGTCCTTGAGATCCTTGGTCAGATTCTTCATCTGCCAGTTGGAAAGCTCATAAATCCAGCCGCCATGCTTCTTGGTAAATGTCTCCGCCGCGTCGCGGGCCAGCAGCTTTTCCTCTTTCTTCTTGAGTTCCTCTTCGGATTCCTCCCGGTTTTCCTTCATCACCGGAGCCGTATCGGTAAATTCGGCCCCGCACCGGATATAGGCCTTGTCGTCCTGCTTGGCAATCTCGATCGTGTAAACGGTCGAATTCTTCACCTTACAGACATACGACCGGTCGAATTTCAGGTCGCCGGAAGGCAGGTTTTTCATCACATCGGTCAGATTCAAATTCGCTAGCGCCGATAATACCGTCTTGCATTCAGCGGGCCGGACCTTCTTTCCCTCCGGGACCGGATTCAGCACCGGATCCTTCCCGGCCTCATTCGTAATGGTATAGGCATAATCCGGCGCTGTCACCTTTACCTCCACAATATCTTCCTCCTTCACCTTCAGCAGCTCCTTTTCAAAAAAGTCCGCCGCATTGGTGCGAATCCACGTGGAACTGCTGGTCTGATAGACGTCATTGCTGTTGGCCAGCCGGACATAGGTGCCGCCGCCTTCCCCCGCGGATTTGCCGATAAGGATCCCGGTAATCAGATTATCCTGCCCATCGTAGAACTTGGCCGCTTTACTTGCCTTGTCTTCGGATACCTCCAGGTCGGCATGATTGTCCGGATTGGAGGTGATGGGCGCGTTCACTTTTATGTCCAGGCACGCATTCAGCAGAGAATTCACTTCCCGGATCAGGGCCGGATAATTCTCTTTGTTCGTAATCACAAACTGATTGTTCTGGTCCCGCGTCAGCGTAACCGTATTGCTGCCGGTCCCCAGCACAATCTTGGCTACCTTGGCAATATCCAGCCCTTGAATCAAATAGGTCGAACCGCTGGCGGCAGGAGCCATCCTCTCCCGTGCCAGCCGCGCTTGCAAAGCCGCCAGCACAATCATCACCGCCGCAATAATTCCTAAAATAGAAAGTGTCTTGTTGCTCATCCAAACAACTCCTTTATGCCTTTAAAAATCATTGGGTATTGATTACGCATCGCTGGCGTGACTGATATAGCGTCTCCGCCGCGTCGTGCGATAAAAACTCAAAACAATGACCACTGCGAGAATCGCAGCCGGAATGAGAATCATGTTGATATTCCGCAGTTTTTCCCCGATGGCCTCGATCTCTTCCCGTTTCTCCCGCTTCACTTTCTGCAATTCGCCCTCGGCCTTCCGAATCTCCAGCTCGACATTTTGTTTTTCCTTCTGTACTGTACTCTCCAGCAGGGCCTGATCCTTGGACTCCGCCGTCGAAGCCATTTCCCTCAGCTTCTGCTGGAATCCGTTGATCTTCGCCTGGATATCCGCCACTTCCTTGGCGCTGGCTTCTTCCGCCTTGGCTTCAATCTCATCGATGCGTTTAAACGGCCGGGTGAAATTCCCGCGCGACCGGATACTGATCAGGTCGCCGGAACCGCTGACCGTATCGATGGCGTTCAGCAGCAGCGTGGCATTATCGCCGATCGGGGCCGCCCCAAAAAAGGTCTTCTGATAGGCGACGATATCGCTCAAAAAGTCCACATCGGCAAATACCACCACCGCGCATTGCGTGTCTTCCGCCGCCTCCGTCAGGCCGGTCAGCAGCCGGGTATTCGGATCCTCGGGTTTTTCCTTATCCTCATCGTCCGTATCCCCGGTTTTGGCCGGTTCCGCGGACACGGTCACCCCGTTGGGAAAACTGGATTTAAACCGGCCGCTCACGAAGTAGGCCATATGAACCGGCTCGGTTCCGTCGATGAACCGGTCCAACAGTTTAGATGGGTCCATCATCGAAAGCTCATAAGGATTGGTTACCGTCCAGGTATTGCCGCGGTTGGTAGTGCTCAGTAGGGGGGTGAGCTGGACCTGGGATGCGTTTGCCTCCGTTCCTGCCGCCGCCGCAATCGGGCGCAGAACGCCGGAAAAAATCATTCGCACCATATTCAGATTGGAAACCATCACATTCTGCGAATTGAAACACTCCGGTTTGTTCAGGTCCATATAGGCGATGACCTTCTGCGGCCTCTCGTTGGGCCGTGCCGCCGCCGAAAGGGCCAGCGTCCGATCTCCCGCAAACGTCTGGTCCGGCATCTCCAGCCCCCAGGTTCGCAGCAGCGTATTCAGGTTCGAACTGCTGGACGGCGGCTCCTGCATCATCATCATGGCCTGCTGCGAAGGCATATCGATAATACTGTGCGGATCCACGCAAATGATGGTCCGTCCGCCTTTGAGCACATACTGGTCGATGGCGAACTGCGTCTTTTCCGGCAAATCCTTGGGATGGATGACCAGCAGCACATCGAAATCCTCGTTCTTGATTTCCTCGACATCGGGCTTGATCTCCTTGACCTCATATTGCTGCTTCAACTGCTCGATGATCGTCCACGACGGCTTGGGCTGCTGCCCCTGCATCCGCATCATCTGGGCCATATACCCGGTTACATCATCCCCCATCACCGGCAGCGAACTCATCACCCCGATCCGGCTTTTTTGGCGGGTAATAGCCGAATCAATCAGCGAACTGACATCGTATTCGATAAAATTCTGCCGGTCCGGGGAAAAGAACGGAATGCTCTTGGTCACGCCGAATTCCGTCTGCACCAGCAGGCCAAAAAAGAAATTCTCTTCCTCGGTAATCGGAAACCGTTTCAGGTCATACCGCAGGGCCTCCTCTTCTTCCTCGGAATAGGGCCGCGGATCGATCACCTGGTAATCAATCATCCCCTGCGGGGCGCGGGCGGCGTATTCCCCCAGCAGCTCTTTCACAAAGAAATAGTAATCGTTGTAAAAACGAATCTGGTCCGGCCCTTTCATGGCCGCCGTTTTGGCATAGTACAGCTTCAGCTTAATAGGCTGTTTCAGCTTTCCCAGAATCTTCAGGGTGCCGTCCGAAAGCGAATAGATCTTCCCCTCCGTCAGGTCCACGCGCAGGGACCGCCCCATATTCTGTACCAGCGAAATCGCACAAAACATGATAATACAAATAAAGACAACCGCGGTAATTGCTCGCAAGGTCCGGTTCATCAAGCTGCCTTCCTTTCTTCCAGAATAATCATCCCCGCCGCAATCCAGCCGACCATCAAAATCACATAATACAGGATATCCTTCGCTTCCAGCACCCCTTTCTGAATCGATTCAAAATGGGCCTGGATGCTCATATTCTCCACCGCCTGCACCAGTCCCAGCGGCAGAAACGAGGCCAGAAAATCCAACGTGCTGGGCATGCCGATATACATCAAAACCGCACAGGCCACTACCGCCAGGATAAAACTGATCACCTGGTTTTTGGTGATCGCCGAGAAAAACGACCCGACCGCCAGATACCCGCCGGCCATCAGAAACGTGCCCAGATATCCCATGACAATCAACCCGATATCCGGCTCTCCCAGCCAGCACACCGTCAGCGGCATGGGAAAGGTCAGCAATAACGCAATCCCCAGAAAGATCCAGGCGGCGAAAAACTTCCCCAGCACCGCCTGCGGCACCGTGATGGGCAGCGTCAGCAGCAGCTCGATGGACCCGGTCTTCCGCTCTTCCGACCACAGCCGCATCGTGGTACAGGGTACCATAAAGACAAACAGCAGCGGCATGAAACTGAAAAAGGCCCGCATGTCCGCCTGCTGCATCTTGAAAAAGTCGCCCTTGGTAAAGGTCAGATACCCGGCGAAAAACAGAAAAATAACCAGAAACACATACGCCACCGGCGTAACAAAATACCCCTTTAACTCGCGTTTGCAAACTGCCCAAAAGCCGTTCATAGAAAAACTCCTTCGCGCCAACGATTGCGATTGATGATTCCCAACTAAGCACTTTTCTTCTGTGTGATCTTCCGGAAGACCTCATCCAGGCTCAACTGATACTTCTCCTTCAGCGCCTTGGGGGTGGCGTCCGCCAGAATCTTGCCCCGGGCAATAATAATGCTGCGGGTACAAATCGCCTCCACCTCTTCCAGGATGTGAGTCGAAATAATGATACATTTGTCTTTTGCCATCTTTTGAATCAACTGCCGCACATCATGCTTCTGATTCGGGTCCAGTCCATCCGTCGGCTCATCCAAAATCAAAACCTTGGGATCGTGGACCAAAGCCTGAGCCAGTCCCACCCGCCGGTGATACCCCTTGGAAAGGGTTTCAATGGTCTGATGATACACCGATTGAATCGAGCAGAGGTTTACCACCCGGTCGATCGCCTCTTTCCGCGCCTTGCCGCAGATGTTCCGGGCATCGCAGACAAAGTTCAAAAACGACCCCACCGTCATCTCCCCATAGGCTGGGGCGTTTTCCGCCAGATACCCCACCGACTGCCGGACCTGCACCGGCTCCCGCAGAATATCGTGCCCGCAGACCGTGGCGGTCCCGCTGTCCGGTGCCAGGAAGCAGGCAATCATCTTCATCGCCGTGCTTTTGCCCGCCCCGTTGGGCCCCAGAAATCCCAGCACCTCCCCCTGATTTACATCAAAAGATATACCATCCACCGCGACAATCGGCCCGAAACTTCGCCTTAAATTCATGACGCTGATCATATTTTTCTCCGCCAGAATCTGGCGATCCTGGTATTCAAAAAATTCCCAAAAAAATATAACATTCCTGTTTACAAGTAGTTACGCCGATCAAAACCGGAAACAACTCCCGGCACTCTCCCTGGCAATCAATCGGGTTATTATGATAAGATTGCCCCCTGAGTCAATACACATTTTTTTTACTTTTTTTGGGGGAGGAGACAAAAATCTTTTTTGCAGTACTGCAGCCGACGGGAAGGGGGGCGTATATTTTTTTCTGTTACTTCAGCCATGGGGATGTTAAGATTCTTTCTGTTTTCACAATGTAATGAGGAACCGCTTGCAGGAACAGATACGCACCATATTCATCAGCGCCGCCGAAGCCAGTGGCGATATGCACGCCGCCGCGCTGATTCGCCAGATTCGCCAGCAATTCCCCAACATCCGCTGTGAAGGTCTCGGCGGCCCGCGTATGGCCGAGGCCGGCTGCTGCATCCTCGAAGATCTCGTCAGCCGCAGTGCCATGCTCACCCATGC
>JAKQBU010000301.1 GCA_029573975.1 Planctomycetota bacterium | reverse complement strand
CGCCGAAGACCCCAACTCACCCGAGCCGCCTAAATTCCCCACCCGCGAATACGGCAAGACCGGAATCAAACTTTCGATCATCGGCTTTGGCGGCATCCTGGTCATGAACGCCGAACAAAAGCAGGCCGATAAACTCGTCGCCGAGGCCGTCGCACGCGGTGTAACCTACTTTGACGTCGCTCCCTCCTACGGCGATGCCGAACTCAAACTCGGCCCCGCCCTCGAACCGTATCGCAAAAACGTCTTTCTCGCCTGCAAAACCACCCAGCGCCAGCGTGAAACCGCCCAGGCCGAACTGAAACAATCACTGCAGCGGCTGCGAACCGGCCATTTCGACCTCTACCAACTGCACGCCCTTACCGACCTGAAAAACGATGTCGATGCCGTCTTCGCCAAAGGCGGGGCCATGGAAGTCTTCATCGAAGCCAAAAAGCAGGGCATCGTTCGCCACCTGGGTTTTTCCGCCCATTCCGTCGAGGCCGCCCTCACCGCCATGGACCGCTTCGACTTCGATTCCATCCTGTTCCCCATCAACTTCGCCACCTTTTACAAAGGCGATTTCGGCCCTCAGGTCATCCAAAAAGCCCAGGAGAAAAAAGTCGCCATCCTCGCCCTCAAGGCCCTGGCCCGCCAGCACTGGCCCCAGGATGACCCGCAGCGCCAGCTATATTCCAAATGCTGGTACCAGCCCCTCACTGACCCCCGGGAAGCGGAACTATCCCTGCGTTTCACCCTCTCCCAGCCGGTTACCGCCGCCATCCCGCCCGGCGAAGAAGCCTGCTTCCGCATGGCCCTCGATATCGCCGAGAACTATAAACCGCTTACGCCATCCGAACTGGAAACCCTCAAACAACTGGCACAGAATCTCAATCCGATTTTTACCACCAAAAAATCGGAAGCCTGATAGGAGCAAACACTTCCTGCTCCTCCTTGGCTCATCAGGTCGAGCGGCAGTACATCACTTTCAAATCATTCCGTTCGGACCAGCCGAGGTGTTTCCAGAAGCTATGCCCATGCTGATTATCCGCAAATACGTGAATATTGCAGCGGCTGATACCCGCCTTTTTCAGCCCCCCCAGACAATGGGCCACCAGCCCCTTACCGATACCCTTTTTCCGCCAGGCCGAATCAACCGCCAGATGGTTTAGATACCCCCGCCGCCCATCCTGCCCGCACAGAACAGCACCAATGATCTTGCCATTCTCTCTGGCAACAAAACTGAGAGAGGGATTCCGCTCTAAATAGTTCGCAATCCCCTCTTTGGAATCCACATCATCATGCAGGCCGATCCCTTCCGTTTTCTGCCACAGGGCCACCACTTCCTCATAATCCGCGATAGTCATTTCCAGTATATTCATGCGCATTTCCCTTTCTCATAATCGCTTTTTAAAATTCCATAGGCAATAATATCCTCATACTGGCCCCACTTTTTTACATGCTGGCGGAGGTGGCCCTCCCGCACCATGCCGATTTTCTGCATAACCCGGCCGGAAGCCGGATTCCGCAAAAAATGGTGGGCATGGATGCGGTGTAAGCCCAGGGTATGGAAGCCGAATTCGAGCATAGCCCGGGCGGCTTCAGTGGCGTACCCCTGGCGCCAATAGGCCGTGCCGAGCCAGTACCCCAGCTCGGCATGGTCAAAATCCCGGTTCACATTCAACCCGATAGCGCCGATGAAATCACCTTGCGCTGTATGGGTAACGGCAAAAACCATTCCCGTGCTGTCTTTTTGGGAGCGGATCCAATTTTCCGCCATACCCTCCTCATACGGATGCGGAATTCGCAGAGTAGTGGAGGCAATCTCCCGGTCACCGGCCAGCCGCCGGACTTCGGGAGCATCTGCCAGCCGGAACGGCCGGAGGATCAGCCGCTCGGTGAAAAGAGTGGCCTGGTTTTCCATATCATTGGTCTCCTTTCCCGCTTTCACAATAGCTATACGTGATTTGCAGGGCGGCTTCCATGCTTTTTTCGCTGGAACCGTTCCAGTTATATAAGCCCAGATGGCCAGCCGCACTGCCGCCGGTATAAACCGGATTATCCGCCACCGTCAGGATCGCGGTACGATGGATTCGATGCAGGCCGGCGGCGGCAAACACGCCGGCGGTTTCCCGGTCCACCGCCCAGCATTGATTGAGCAGGCAGATATTCGAAATCTGCTCTATATCCGTTGCGGTATGGCTGACGGTGCAGACCCGTCCCCAATAGCAGGAACGGCCCAGGGTCCCATTACCAACCGGCCGCTGCGAACTATCCCACCGGGCCGGAAAAACCGGTAGCTGCGACGAAGTATGGCATCCGGCGTATCTTTCGTACCGGCAGGCCTCCACGGCGATCAGAGTATCGCCCGCCTGGATATTGCGGTTCAAGGCCATACAGGATCCGGCCAGAATCACCAGTGATATCCCGGAAACGGCAAAATAATCGGTCACATCATAGGCCATTTGCGGCCCGCACACCGTCGCAAAAGCCGTCAGGTGGCCTCCCAGCTTCCCCATCAGCATATTGGCAAAACGGCTGTTGCCGGAATAAATTTCATCAATATCGGCAAACCGGTCCCGATATTTTTCAAATTCGTTTTTAATGTCGCTGGTGCCGCAAAGAATTAGCACTTTCGGCTGGTAACTCTCCGGGCGGGCATGGTTTTCTTTCACCACGTTCAGCTTTTCTTTGGTCATTGCGTTAAACATACTATTCACCTATCCAATTCTACATCCGT
>JAKQBU010000298.1 GCA_029573975.1 Planctomycetota bacterium | reverse complement strand
TACCGAAGTAACCTTGTTCCTTTTCGACATTGACGAATTTAAATATTACAACGACACCTACGGGCATACATCCGGAGACGCCATATTGCAGCAGATCACGCAGCTCATGCGGCGCTGCTGCCGGAGCCATGATGTCATCACGCGGATGGGAGGGGATGAATTTGCGGTTATATTCTGGGATACCGGCCAGCGACGGAAAATATTCGAGGAACATGCCGAAAAGAAACCGGCTGGGGATAATTCCTCCGGCCCGAATTTCAGCAGCCGCTTCGGCCAGAGCCACCCGGAAGCGGTCCTGTTTCTGAGTAACCGGTTTCGCCGGATTATTCAAACCAGTGCATTTCCCAGCCTGGGGCCGGATGCGCGGGGCGTTTTGACGATTAGCGGTGGGCTGGCCAGTTACCCGCTGGATGGGAAAACGGTACAAGAACTGCTGGCCAAAGCCGATGATGCCCTTCTGCAGGCCAAACGAAGCGGAAAAAACCGGATTTATCTCGTCGGCCAGCCAAAATAATTAGATCCCATACTCCTTGATTTTACGGTACAGGGTTCGCTCCCCGATGCCGAGCATCTTGGCGGCCATTTCCCGATTGCCGCCCACCATTTCCAGGGTACGGAGTATTGCAGTTTTTTCCAGCTCGTTCAGGTTCACGCCCGCCAGGTGGCTGAGATTGTCATCCCCGGCGGAATTTTTATGCATTTCAAAGGGCAGATCGCCCACATCGAGCAGTTCGGATTCTGCCAGAACGACCATGGTCTTCACGGTATTGCGCAATTCCCGGACATTTCCCGGCCAGTTATAATTTTTGAGGATTCGCAGCGCCGCAGGTGTAAAGCCGCGCACCGGCCGGTTTTCCGATTGTACAAATTCCTCCAGGAAATGGTTCAGCAGCAGGGGAATATCCTCCCGCCGCTGCCGCAGAGGCGGAATTTCAATATCCACGCCGCGAATGCGGAAATACAGATCCTGTCGAAACTCCTTCTCCTCGACCCTTTTTTCCAGGTCCTGATTGGTGGCGCTGATAATCCGCACATCAACCCGGCTGCCGCTGGTGCTGCCTACCGGCACGACGATTCCATCTTCCAGAACCCGCAGCAGTTTCGCCTGCATTTTCAGCGGCATATCACCAATTTCATCCAGAAACAGCGTTCCGCCGTCCGAAACTGCGAATAATCCCTTGCGATCCGTTATCGCACCGGTATAAGCACCCTTGACATGGCCAAATAGTTCGCTTTCCAGCAGGGAATCGCTCAGACCGGCACAATTGACCGGCGTAAATGGAGCCTTCTTGCGGGACGAGTTGTTGTGAATGGCCTCCGCCAGCAATTCTTTTCCCACCCCGCTTTCCCCCTGCAGCAAAACCGGCACACTGGAGTCTGCCGCCCGGCGGAGTTTGTCCAGAATCCGCAGCATTTGGGGCGATTCCCCCACCACCCCCGAAAATCCAAACCGGCCGTCCAGCTTTTCCTGCAGCCGGTGATTTTCCCGCGAGAGGGTAACTTTCTGAACCGCCCGGTTCACCACCGCCCGCAGCAGGTCCAGATCGATCGGCTTTTCAATATAATCGTAGGCGCCTTCCCGCAGAGCTTCCTTGCAGGTATCAATGGAACTATGCGCCGTAATCATAACGACTTCACATTCGCACCGGCTGTCAACCACTTCGCGCAACACTCCCAGACCGTCAATCGGACCGCCGAGTTTCAAGTCGGTGACGACTACGTGGTAATTGCCGCTGCGGAACATTTGCAGACCTTCCTCCCCGCTGGCCGCGGTGCGAATCCGGTATCCTTCCCGTTCCAGCGCCTCGCACAGCGCCTCGGCATGGGCCGTTTCATCTTCAATAATCAATATATGGGGCTGGTCGGTCATGCTGGGTGTTTTCGGAACCATTTCCTTTCTTTTTCAGTACTTTATTTTACTCCTGGCATAGAGGCAAGAGAATAGTAAATATCGAACCTTTTCCTACCTCGCTGTGCAGAGTAAGCTGGCCGCCATGTTCTTCAATGATTCGGCGGCAGGTCGGCAATCCCAGCCCGGAACCGCCGGGCTTGGTGGTATAATAGGCATTGAAAATTTTTTCCTGCTCCTCGGGGGCAATGCCCGGCCCGGTATCAATGACATCAATCTGAACCGTGTCGGAATGGGTGGTACTGCGAATCATCAATTCACCGCCGTCGGTCATGGCCTGTGTCGCATTGATAAATAGATTCAAAATCGCCTGTTTCAGCAAATCCGCATCCACCGAACAAAATGCGGATTTTTCACTCAACGAATAGCGCATCTGGACCGATTTGGCTAGGGCCTGTGGCTCATAAAAATCAATCAGATCATCCAGAATCTCATTGATATTATGCCTGCCGGGGTGGATCTCCATCCGGCCGGCATAACGCAAAAAATCATTCAGGGTATCCGCCAGCCGGTCGGTTTCCTTTATGATCGTCTCGATCTTACGAAGCTGACGCTGGTATTTCTGACACAACTCCGCCGATACCCCCTCCGCTTCCGGGTTCTGATTTTTCGTCGTTTGAATCAGATGATGAATATCTTCCGAAAGGAGTTGCAAATTCACTTTGACTATCGATAGGGGATTCCGGATTTCATGGGCCAGGTGGCTGGCCAGGGAACCTAATTCCGCCAGCTTTTCCGCTCCCCGGGTTCGCTGAAGAAGGATTCGTTCCTTGGCGGACTGTTTGCGGATCCATCGCAGGCTGAGCCGCCATGCGATCAGACCTGCCAGCAAAAAACCAAGAATAAAAGCAATCAGACCTATGTGCCACATGGCTACCTGAATTTACCTGTTTTCGGGTATCGGAAAAGACAAAACCGCAGAACTCCGTAATCAGGATTTCTGCGGCTGCTCTTTTTCCTCATGCAAGGCGGCTTTCCGGGATAATTTGATACGTCCCATTTCATCGATGGCGATGACCTTGAACGGCATCATGTCGCCGGTGTTGCAGACATCGGAAACAGATTGCACGTATTTATCCGCCAATTCACTGATGTGGCACATGCCTTCTTTGCCCGGCGCCAGTTCGGCAAATACTCCGAAATCCTTCATCGAAACAACACGGCATTGATATACTTTCCCGATCTTTACCGGTTCGGTGATCATCTCAATCATTTCCTTCGCTTTCAGGTGACCATCGCCGCCGACACAGGAAATATATACCGTTCCGTCATCTTCAATCTCGATGGTGGCGCCGGTCTTCTCCTGGATCGCCTTGATTTCCCGGCCGCCCGGGCCAATTACCTTGCCGATCAGATCCACCGGAATCTGCATCGAAGTCATCTTCGGGGCATACACCGAGAGACTGGGACGCGGCTCTTCCAGCACGCTCAGCATGGTATGGAGAATCTGCATGCGGGCTTTTTTGGCACGTTCCAGCGTCTCCCGAATAATCGGAAAGGTAATTCCCCGCGATTTCAGGTCCAGTTGCACGCCGGTAATCCCTTTCTGGCTGCCGGCCACTTTAAAATCCATGTCCCCATAATGATCTTCTTCCCCCATAATATCCGTCAGTAAAACATAGCGATTGGCATCGCTGACCATCCCGATCGAAATACCGGCCACCGGCCGGATAATGGGAACTCCCGCATCCATCAGAGCCAGCGTGCCTCCGCAAACGGTTGCCATGGAACTGGACCCGTTGGATTCGAGAATATCGCTGACCAGCCGGACCGTATAGGGAAAATCCTCATCGGAAGGCATGATGTTAATCAAACACTTTTCCGCCAGAGCGCCATGGCCGATCTCCCGGCGGCCTGGCCCGGTAATTCTCTTCACCTCGCCCACACAGAAGGGAGGAAAGTTGTAATGCAGCATGAATCGTTTGCTGTATTCATCCAGTAACCCATCGACGATCTGAACATCCGCGGCTGTACCCAGCGTGGCGGTCACCATCGCCTGCGTTTCTCCCCGGGTAAATACGGACGAACCATGCGTACGGGGCAGAATGCCCACTTCGCCGGACAATTCCCGAATCTCCTCGTAGCCCCGTCCGCCGCTGCGGCGGCCCGAAAGAATTTCCATTCGAACGTTTTTCTCCTCAAACGCCTCAATGGCCATGCGGATCAGTTCCGGGCTGTATTCGGATTCAACGCCTTCCGGGCAGATTTCCAGGACAAAGGCCTCAAAAAGCGACTTGATTTTTTCCGCCCGCTCCTTCTTGCCGGACAGGGACCGGGCCTGCCGATAGGCATCGCCGATCTTCTGTTCCAGCAGTTCTTCCAGTTGGGTGGTATCATAGGGTGTGAATGCGTATTTTTCCTTGCCGCAATCCGTTGCCAGCTCGGTAATCATCTCCGAAATTTCAACAATGGTTTTGTGCCCGAACGCAATGGCATCGGCAATAACATCTTCCGACAATTCTTTCGCGGACACCTCAATCATATTGACGGCGTCCTTATGCCCGCCCAGCACCAGCTCCAGCGTGGAATTCTTCAATTCCGAATGCAGGGGATTGATGACAAATTCATCGTTAATTCTGCCAATCCGCACCGCTGCCAGCGGACATTCAAAGGGAACATCCGAAATCGCCAGCGCGGCGGAAGACCCGATCATCGCCAGAATATCCGGATCATTCTGCTGATCGGCGGACAAAACCAGACATTGAATCTGGACTTCATTCATAAATCCTTTGGGGAACATAGGCCGGATGGGCCGATCGATCAGCCGCATGGTTAATATTTCCTTATTGGTTGGCCGGCCTTCCCGTTTGATAAAGCCGCCGGGGAATTTACCCGCAGCGGATGTTTTTTCCCGGTAATCCACCGTCAGGGGGAAAAAGTCTATTCCTTCCCGAGGTTCCGCCGACACCACCGTCGCCAGAACCATCGTATCGCCATACCGTACTGTCACCGCCCCGCTGGCCTGTTTGGCAAATTTCCCCGTTTCAATCGATAACATTCGTCCCGCTATTTGTCGTTCCACTTTTCGTACCATAGACATCTCTACTTACCTGCTTCCTGCATTCCTGCTTCTTTTTCCGACTACCGACAAGTCCAATATCAACACATATCACCTAATGAATTACTCATTGAGTATGCAACAAACAAACTTTCTCTCTTTCCGTTGAATCCCACACAGAAGAAACCCCATGCCAACGTCGAGCCGCATTCGTAAATACGAATTTTTCACTATTTACGCAAACCCAGCCGGCTGATGATCGCGCTATAGCGGGACCGGTCATTCTGTGAAAGATATTTCAACAAGCTGGAGCGGCGTCCGACCATTTTCAACAGGCCGCGGCGGGAAGCATAATCCTTCTTGTGGATCTTCAAATGCTCCGTCAGTTCGGTAATACGATTGGTTAATACTGCAATCTGTACTTCCGGTGAGCCTGTGTCACCCTCATGGGTTGCAAAATCGTGAATTACACCTTGTTTTTTTTCTTTCGTAATCATCTTCGTTCCTTCCCCAGCCGCTCCGAACAACGGAAGCAGCCAGTAATAGAAGCCTTATTCATTACACGCCAAACGGATAACTTTATTATCGGCTACTCTGCCGCAGTTTGGCCACATGGGAAACTATAACCATTCCCTGGAAAATTGCAACAAAAATCTTAAATTGTTATATGTCATGCACTTACGGCAACAAGAATTCGCCCGTCATTTTCGCTGGCGACCTGCCACTTTGGCGGGACAGTCAAAAAATCCTCTTCCGGCCAATCCCCCGATAGCATCATCCGCAACAGACGCAGATCTCCGGGAATCTGTTCAAAGCTTAACTTACGGTCAGCCGCCTCCCGGCGGGCTAATTCGGCGTACTCCGGATCCAGAGGCAATCCCATGTCAATATAGGTAATTCGCTGGTAATTATCCTGCCAGGCGCCAAGGGTTTGCAAAATATACTGGGCATTTTCCTCCCCGTATTTGGCCACATATTCCTGGTAGGTACGGTCCAGCCCCAGCTGGCCCATGACGGTGCTGGAGGGGTCATCGGGGTGGTAGCCGCCCCGTTCGGTCCACCCGGTAGTGCGAAAATACGAGCCGGGATGAGAAAAAAAGTATTTTTCATAAGCCTCTTTGGAACCGAAGAAAAAAGTAATGCAGTCGTGGGCGCGGGGAATGATAAGGGGTATGGCCGGGGCGCGCAGGCCAGCCACCCCGTCGTTACAGCGGGCATATCCCAGGAGGATGGCTTCGTAATTCTTTGTATCTATTGAGTTTATCTTTTCCTGCAGGCGGATGAGCATTTTTTCTTTGCCGATATCGTGGAGGCCTTTTTCCAAAAATTCGACATCGACGATATGGGCTGACTGAGAGGCCAGGAGGCAGGCTTCGCGGTAGATAATCTCGCAGGCAAGAAGTTTAAAACGGCGTTTGTTCGCAAGCGGAATACTGGTGGACCACGGTTTTTGTTCCAAAACTATTTTTTCGTCTTTCATGCCTCTATTTTAGAACAAAAACGGTAAACGTCAAATTCCCATCCGGCTGGTACTCTGACAATACCGGCGGAAAAATCAAAACGATCCCCCATGGGGGAATCAAGCTTTGCATCTCCCAGAATTCATTGCCGGTTTATTTCTTCCTGCCGTTTGCCCAGGTAGGTGGTCAGAACATAGCTGAATTTTTGCGTGGAACGCGGCTCGAGCGTCAGGGTGAATTTTACGGTGTCTTTATCCACGGCTTCAAAGTCACCGAACGGACCATCCTTTTTCAGGTCCCAGTACGAAGTGCCAAAGTGTCGTTTGATCTCGACACGGACGGCGATATCCCTGGTATTCTTGACTTCGACGGCAAAGGTGCGAATCTCATCCCAGCCGCAAACGTTCAGATGGTTGTCAAACCGGTAATTATCGGTCTGGTAATCCATCAATACCGGCGCCACCACGACATGAGCGACCGCGTCCAGGTTGAGTTCGACATCTTCGTCCACGGGAATGTATTTGAAGCTGGACTGGCCTTCATAGGAAAGATGGTGCTCGGCATCGGCGGTACGATACACTTTCAAGGTACCGCCGGGGATGGGGGTTTGGCCGAGCTGGTGCTCCTGGTCATTTTTAAAGCTCAAGAAGCGGACCACGGCATTGCCGTATAACTCTTCGTCATAGCGGTAGAGATTCACCACGGGCACTTCCCCGGCGGTGAAACTGGGCAGGCGCTTGGACCAGCCCGTAGGGACGGTTTCCGTTCCTTCAATGGTATAGAGAAAATACTCGCTTAAACCCTCTTTCTTGATTTCCTTTGGTTTTCTAACTAATTCCTCCACATTGCCTAAAGTCTCCATCAGGCGATCTACGGCAGGGGGGGCGGCGGCGGCTGGTTCCGGTGTAGGGAGCGGTTGTCCCGGTTGATCGTAGGGGTAGGCCCGCTGGGCCAGGGCGGCGATTTCATCCAGGATATGGACCTGGCCGACAATCAGGCGGACCTGGGCATTTTCGTAGTCCTCCCCGCTCTGGTTGGTCACGCGGACATACCCCTGCAGTTGCATGGTTTTTTCATCGGGAGTGAGGGTACCTAGATAGAACGCCCGCCAGCTCAAGCCGCTGGTCAGGTAGGAAATCTCCACCGGCACCTTGCCGCTGATCCGGCTTTGAATGTTCCACAAACCCAGCTCCCGGACGCGGGGCGGATAGGTCAGATCGGCAATATCAATCTGGTCCGCCTGCTGGAGGGGGATGGTTTCCAGGCTGGTGGGGTCAATGAGGGTATTGGCCCAGGAGAACTGGAGTTTGTTGAGTCCCTGTTTCAATGTCAGAAACCGGCTTTCGCGCACCAGCGTCAGGTCCGCCGAATTATAAATGGTCATTTGTACGGCTTCCCGGGAAGGCAGGGTGACCAGGTCCACCTTGGCCCAGGCCAGGGTCTGGCAGAGAACTACTATTACGAATACAGTGATTATAAATCGTTTCATCGGAATACTCCTTTCCCGTCCACTATCGGGGATGGCTGGTTATTGGTTTTCCGGTCGAATGTTGAGCCGCTGGTAATGCATGGTCAGGTTCTTCACCGAAGGGCCTGCCTCCAGGCGGGCCGGCATCTCAATCTCAAATTGCAGGGTATTGGCATCCTTGCGTTCATAGTTCAGGTCACATTCCAGCATTTTCCACTCGCCGGGGATCCGCTGAATCATAGTAAGGACAGCCGGCAAATCTTTGAAGTTTTCGATCTTGGCGGTGATGACTTCGTCCATATCGTACAGGACGATTTGATTATCGTTGTTCCGCCGGATATTGATTTGGGTCTCCTTCATTTTCCGCTGCGTGACCACAATATCGCGGCTGTCGCCGATATACAGCTCCATTTTCTCGCCTACGGGCACCAGGTTCGTGACATCCTCGCCGAGGAAGATGGTGCTTTCGTGGCCATCGTCCTGGAAGATCCGCACCTTGCCGCCCCAGAGGGCGGAGCTGCCCAACTGGCTCTGACTATCGTTCCGGATGCGATAACTGACGGGAATCCCGATGTTTTTATCGGGCACGGTTTCCGGGTCCCAGGGCAGCAGGCCCGCATCGAAGGTCCAGACTTTGGTAATCGGCACCTGGGCGGCGTCAAAAAACAAAAGCTGCTTGGTTTCTTCATGGAGAATCCCCCGTTCAAAGGCTTCCCCGTAATCCAGAAGGATACGGGCTGTGTCGAAGTCCTCGCCGGAGAAATTTCGCAGGACCAGGAAACTCTTGAAATCCACGGCGGTCTCGGCCTTATCCGCTACCGCCTTGTAGGTAATCAGCCGGTCGATATTGCCGAGTAAATAACCGATCCGCACCGTTTCTTCCCAGGCCTCGGCGCTGCTGATCTCCCAGACCAGGGCTCCTTCGTCGGGCGGATAGCTGACGTTCAACAGCGTGACCTGATCCGGATGGCTCAGGACCTGGAGGCAAATCGAATCGACGTCGATACTCACGCCTTTCCAGGAGAAGTCCACCTGATTGAGTCCCTGCTGGAGGGTCAGGACCCGCTCTTCCTCGATGAGGGTGGCCGACGGATTGTCCAGCCGAATGGTGGTGGCCGCTCGTTCCGGCAGGGCTGCTAATTTAATCCGGGCGGGGGCCAGACTGATTAGGCTCAGCAGCAATAAGGCCGCTAGTATTCCCTGTCTTTGCCATGTGTGTTTGGTACGTTCCATGATTAATCTCCTTATAAGATTTTATCTGTTCTTTTTTGTAAGTTGTTCTTCTCGCTGGCCATGATAGGTCCGCAACTGATAGGTAAAGATCCGCTTTTCACCTGGTTCCATCTGTAAAATGAAACGGGCATGGCGGGCATCGTGTTTATTCCAGGTAACCAGGCCATCCGTTACCTCCAATTCCCAGTAGGCAGTTTCAAAGCCGCGGGTAATCTCAATTTCCACCGGTATATGGCGGGTGTTGGTCGCGGTCACCTGCCAGGTTTGGAGTTCATCCCAGCCGCTGATATTGTGATTCCGATCAAATAGATAATTCTCGCTCCGGACTGCCATCCGGGTGGGTTCTACAGTGACCTGGAGATTGGGCTTAAGATTCAGCTCCACCTCTTCTCCCACCGGAATGTACTTGATGTCGGCGGCATCTACATAACCCAGGCGGCCCTGGTCATCCGCCCGGCGGTAGATCCGGACGGTGCCATTGGGAATGGGAGTCTCGCCCAGTTTATGTTCCTGGTCATTCTGGAAACGGAGAAAGCGAACGGTTTCCCGGCCCCACTGTTCTTCATCATATTTATAGAGACTCTCTACGGGAATATCCTGCACGTCAAAAGAGGGCAGGCGTTTGCCCCAGTTGTGGGGTATGGTCTCCGTCCCGGCAATCGTGTACAGGAAGTACTCGCTGAGCCCCTCCTTGACG
>JAKQBU010000279.1 GCA_029573975.1 Planctomycetota bacterium | reverse complement strand
ATTTTATCGCGATGTTAACGCTAATGGCCAGATTGACGTGGAAACCGATATTTTATTGGGGGATGATAATGATGCCGCCGGCGGCTGGACCTGTACCGTTTCGACCGGCGGCTTTGCCCTCGGCAGCAATACCCTGCTGGCCCGGGCGCAGGATGATGACGGGGCCTATAGCAATGTGGTCAGTACCACTGTGCTGGTGGAGCCGGGAAATGCCGCACCGACAGTCGGGTCCTTGGCCGCCAGCCCCGATCCGGTTACGCTGGGTGAGAGTATCACCCTGACGGCCCTGAATGTCGCCGACAGCGACGGGACGGTGGCCCTGGTAGAATTTTATCGCGATGTCAACGCCAATGGCCAGATTGACGTGGAAACCGATATTTTCTTGGGGGATGATGATGATGCTGCCGGCGGCTGGAGCTGGACGGGGGCCACCAGCGGCTTTGCCCTCGGCAGCAATACCCTGCTGGCCCGGGCGCAGGATAATGAGTCGGCGTATAGTGACGTGGCCAGTACCACCGTGCTGATAGAGGCGGTGAATGCCGCTCCGACGGCAGGTTCCCTTACCGCCGTCCCCGATTCGATTACCCAGGGGGAAAACATCACCCTGACAGCCGTAAATGTTGCCGATAGCGACGGGATGGTGGTCCAGGTGGAATTTTACCGCGATGCCAACGGCAACAGCCAGATTGACATTGGTACAGATACTTTGCTGGGTACCGATACGAGTGCCGCCGGCGGGTGGAGCTGGACGGGGGCAACCAGCGGCTTTGTCCTCGGCAGCAATACCCTGCTGGCCTGGGCGCAGGATGAGGATTCCGCTTACAGCAATACCGTCAGTACCATGGTTGTGGTGGAGGAAACACCCAATCAGCCGCCGACCGTGGAGAGTGTCACGGTAAGCAATCTGAATGTCATGAGCGGGGAAATCACCCTGACGGCAAACGGGGCACAGGATGCCGACGGCACCGTAGCCGCCGTGGCATTTTATCTGGATATCAACCAAAACGGGATTTTGGAGCCGGATACCGATACGCTGCTCGCAACCGACAGCAGCAGCGGGGACGGGTGGGGCTGGACCGGCACTTTGAGCGGCTTCGCCTGGGGTGCCAATACCGTATTCGCACGGGCCCAGGACGACCAGTTGGACTGGGGGCTGGCGGCTCAGGCAGAAGCGGAATTGTTTGTCACGGCGGCCAATCAGACGGTTAAATACGTGGACGGCGGCCAGCGCCAGGTGGCTCTCAAGATCAGCAGCGGTACTGCCAATCTGCATCTGGAAGGGACGTATGGCACCGTTGCGGTATCCGGCAAGACGATTGTACTTGGCGGCGAAGAAGCAGTTTCGCTGCAATTAATTGATTTGACGGAGAGCAGCACCAAGACCGCCATCAGCTTTACGGTGAAGGGTGAGGGAGAAACCACGCTGGGCGGGGTAACCGGCGAGTCGCTGGGTAAATTGTCTGCCAAGCGGGTGGATTTGACGGGAAATATCCAGTTGACGCAATCGCTGGGTACTGTCATTCTGGACGATATCGCTGCCGGAGTACAGATTGCCGGCCCGGCCTACGTGAAGGGGGCCAGCCTGACGGCGAATAGTCTGGGCCAGAATGTAACCATTGCTATGGCCGGTACCATCAATACCTTCCAGGTAAATACCTTTGCCGGCGGTTCGCTGACAGCGGATGTGATTAAGACAGTCAAGGTTAACCAGGGCGATCTGGGGGCGGATATCACCAGCCAGACCGGCGAGATTACCAGCGTGTATGCCTATGGGGATATCACCGGGGATATTACCGCAGCGGCCTTTATCAAGAAAATCAGCAGCAAAACCGGCGGGATCGGGGTGGATGCTAAAATCACCGCGCAAAATGGGGATTTGCTGACCGTATCAACCTACGACACCATAGCCGGCAAATTGGTGGCCGATAACCTTATTAAGAAGATTGCAGTCAAAGCCGGCAATATCACCGGCACTGTGCGGGCAGCGAACATCGGCTCGGTGGCGGCCGTCAACCTGGACGGTGCGATCCTCAGCGCCGCGGATTTGATCGGCAAAGTAACGCTCAAGGGCAATATCCTCGATTCCTATATTCTGGGCGGCTATGATATCGGCATGGACGGCACGTTCGGCGGGGCCGATGACCTGCTCCAGGGCGGGAATATCAAGTCGGTGAGTGCCGCCAAGGGGCAGTTCGCCCGCAGTTTCATCTCCGCCGGGTATCTGCCGGAATCCTCCGATACCATCGGTTTGCCGGATGCAGGACAAGCGGCCGATTTTGGTTCGATTTCCAAAGTGGTCTTCGCCAGCAAAGATCCCAATCCTGCCTTTGATTACGGCATTTTCGCGGTAACGGAAATCAAACCCTTTAAGATCGGCAAGGAACCCGCCCAGACAGACGGCTTCTTTAAGGTAGAAATAGTCGGCGGGTAATGCCGCTTGCCGCCAGGTCAATAACTTGGTAAGCTATTCCCGTCGCATGAAAAATACCGGAATAGTGAAAGGCAGGCTATGGATAAACGAAATTCGGCAAATCCGCTGCATCTATTTTTATTACTCTCACTGGCAGCGGTTTTCCTCTGGTCCATGATTCATCCATGCGAGTGGGATACCTGGCTGATGGAGGTCACACCCGCGGTGGTGGGGGCGGTGATTCTGGTATTGACCTACCGGCGGTTCCGGCTGACCAGCACAACCTATGTCTTGATCTGGTTCTTCTCGATTATCCTGATTATCGGCGGACATTATACCTATGCCGAGATGCCCCTGTTCAACTGGCTGCGCGATACCTATCATCTCAGCCGCAACCATTACGACCGGTTTGGCCATTTTTTCCAGGGTGTCACGCCGGCCTTGCTGGCCCGCGAACTGCTGCTGCGGACCTCGCCGCTGAAACGGGGCAAGTGGCTCTTCTTTATCGTTTGCTGCATCTGCCTGGCGATCAGTGCCGGCTATGAACTGGTGGAATGGGGCGCTTCGGTGGCGCTGCAGGAGGGGGCGGAGTCCTTTGTCGGTTCCCAGGGAGATGTCTGGGACGCACAGAAAGATATGTTCCTGTGTCTGTGCGGAGCGATTGCCGCCCAACTGGTGCTG
>JAKQBU010000257.1 GCA_029573975.1 Planctomycetota bacterium | reverse complement strand
ATCGGCTCATTTTCCGACTCCAGAATATCCCGGCATGGCTCCCCATCCGGCTTCGCCAGCCGTATCACAATCAAATCCGCCTCCTTGCCCGGGGCAAGGCTGCCGATGGTATCATCCCAACCCAGAGCCGCCGCCCCATTCCGCGTCGCCATCCGGATCACCATCTCCGCCGGTATCGCCGGGTATCGCCGGTACAAATACCGCATCTCCGCCAGCATACTCAGCGATGTATTGCTGGCCAGGCTGTCAGTCCCCAGACACACATGAATCCCGGATTCAAGCATCTTTACAAACGAATGATCCGGATGACCAAAATACCCGTGACTCCGCGGGCAATACACCACGCTATGCCCCGTTTGCGAAAACCGTGCCATTTCCTCATCCGTAATATAATTCACATGCGCCAGCAAAAACGCCTGCCCCCGCAAATCCATCTTCAGAAAATAATCCACTGGCGTCGTCCCCGGGCATACAAACAATCCGTCCCATTTGCCGATTTTCTGTGCATACTCCCGCCACGGCCCCGTGCCGTACCGGATAAATTCCATCTCCTCCCTGTTCTCCGCCAAATGGGTCGTCAGACGCAAACGATTCGCCCCTGCTATCTCTGCTGCCAGCGTATATAACTTCGCCCCCGCCGAGTACGGCGCATGGGGAGAAATCCCCAGCCGCAGCCGATCATCGGTCTCCGTTGCCGCCACACATTTTTCCAGATATGCCTTGGCCCCGCCTAAATCACCCGTAAGCCCGAAAACCTCCGCAAAACAGGTCTTGCGTATTTTTTCCTTCTTCAAGTACCGCCACGATGCATGTTGACAGGAGATATCCCCCACCGTCGTGACTCCGCCCGCCAAGCTCTCCCGGCAGGCATAACTGATAATCTCCGCCAATTCCGCCTCCGACTCGGGACGCCCTGTCACCACCCGACCCACCCAATCGACAAATTTCCCCGTAAAACCAATCCGATTCCGCAGTCCCGATAGTTCCAGATGGCTGTGCGCATTCACCAGCCCCGGCAGCAGCACACAGTTTTTCCACTCCCGCACTTCCGCCCCGGAATACTTCGCCCGCATCGCCTCAAGCACCCCGCATTCCACAATCCGCCCCCCCTCCACTACCACAGTCCCTTCGGTTAAAACCTCAGAACCTACCGGCAGCACATATCGGGCCGCAAAAAGCTTCATCGCCGCCTTTTACGCCCGCGCCAGCCGCCGGCTGCTCTTCCGAATCGCCGGCAATTCCTCGATACGCGGCGGATTCAACTGCTGTTCCAGCAGCAGATCCTCCAGATCCCCCGCCAGATTCTCCATCTTCAAATGCTCCATAAATTCTTCCGCAAATTTCAGCCGTTGCTGGGCAATCTTCCGCACCGAATCAAACCGGAAACTCTCCCGCAGCCGCGCCGACCAGTAATCGTAATCCACCTTCCGCTTCCAGCTGGCCAGCGCATCCGTCGCCCCATACCCATGAAACACATACCGCCGGAATTCATTGAATAGCCCCACCGCTCCCATATCATCCAGGTTCCGCGCATCCGACAAAATCATCGCCTCCACCTGACACGTGTCCCGTTTGCCCGATTCGATGATAATTCCGCACACCTTGCTGATCTGGGCCATATCCAGCACCCCCTCCAGCTTCTCCTGCACCATTTGCGCAGAAAAATCCCGCAAATCCTCATCCGTCAAATCCGCCAGCACCATCCGAGCCACTCGATCCTCCTGGCTGGCGTAGCGGGCAAAACCGGCATCCCGAAAAAATACCGCTATATTCAGACTCTCCCGATCTATATGAAACGAATGCACATCAGGTAACTGGGCGATATTGCCGCAATGACGCAGCACCCGCGCTACCCGGTCAATCAAATACCGGTCCGGCTTCCCCTTAAGTGTAGGAATAGCAAGAACTTGCTCCGCAACTTCTTTGATGACAGACAGATCGGCCATCGTAACCTCCGTGCTTGGGACAGAAATTCATCTTCTCAGACAACGATTTACCCTATATCGGCGGAGTTTCCGATTTATCTTGAATATTAATCGTGCCGCCCCCAGCTTGAATCCTACCCCACTACATGGTAGTAATAATCCCTCTGCACCGCCTGGAACCCCGCCCCGCGTATCAAATCCCGCAACTGCTCCAGCCGCAGCCGATACGTCGTACCCACCGCCGCTACCACATTCTCCTCCATCATCAGCGATCCCAGGTCATTACACCCCATTAGCAGGCTCAACTGCCCGATGGCCGGCCCCTGGGTAACCCACGAAGCCTGATGATTGGGGATATTATCCAGAAAAATCCGCGCCAGCGCCGTCATTTTCAACTGCTCAAACGAACCCGCCAGATGCAGCTCCCCTGCCCGGCTCCCCTCCGCCAGTCGCGTCTGACCCGCCTGAAACGGCCAGCAGGTAAACGCCGTAAACACCCCCCCCTGTCCGTTCCTCTCCCGCTGCGCCAGCGACTCATCCTGCAGCCGCCGGACCTTTTCCAGATGTTCAAACCGCTCCGCCGCCGTCTCCACATGCCCGAACATCATCGTCGCCGTCGTGCACATCCCCAGCCGATGTGCCGCCCGCATCACCCCCAGCCACTCCTCCGCCGTACATTTCGCCGGCGCAATCCGCCGCCGCACCCGGTCCACCAGAATTTCCGCCCCTCCGCCCGGAATCGAATCCAGGCCCGCCGCCCGCAGCCGTTCCAGCACCCCCTCCAGCGGCACCCCGAACTGCTCCGCCAAAAACACCAGCTCCGGCGGCGAAAACCCGTGAATATGCAGGCCCGGAAATTCCCGCTTGATCTCCCCCAGCATCCGCTCATACCATGCCGGCGGCAGCTCCGGATTCATCCCCCCCTGTAGCAAAATCTGCGTTCCCCCGATAGCCCGCAGTTCCTGAATCTTCCCCCGGATTTCCTCCATCCCCAGCGTAAAGGCCCGCGAATCTTTAGGGGACACACTAAAGGCGCAAAACGTGCACCGCGTCCGGCACACATTGGTATAATTGATATTCCGCTCGATCACATACGTCCGCCGGTCCGCCGGATGGTATCGCTCCATCGCGTCCGCCGCTTGCCGGCCCAGCTCATGCAGCGAACCTTCCCGGTACAGTTCCATCGCCTCCTCGGCCGAAATCCGCTGCGGCCCGCCCATCGTCTCAGCCTCCCGCCGCACAGCCGGCAGACCAATCCGCCCCCGGCCCCGGATAAAACCGAAGCTCACGCTTCCGCTGCGTCAATT
>JAKQBU010000223.1 GCA_029573975.1 Planctomycetota bacterium | reverse complement strand
ATCATCCGGTAAATGCCGTTCGGAATACGTGCCCTTCCTCGGCGAATACCTTGCCAGGTGAGCCACATCCAGTTTCAGATCCTTAAGCTGGCGGAAGGTTCCCATAAACTGCTCATCGGTCTCTCCGGGAAAGCCCACAATGATATCCGTGGCTATCGATACCCCGGGGATAGTCCCGCGAATACGCTCGATCAGGCGGTAATAATCCGCATTGGTATAACCGCGTTTCATTCTTTCAAGCACGGCGTCGTCGCCTGCCTGTGCCGGGACTTCAATATGCGGCATGACTTTGGGCAGCCCGGACACCGTTTCCAGAAGTTCATCGGTCATCCAGTGGGGATGCGAGGTTAGAAAGCGAATGCGTTCCAGGCCATCTATCTCGTTTAACTGACGCAGCAGCCCCGCCAGGGTGGGATACGCGGGGTTGTCTTTGCCGTAACGGTCCACGATCTGTCCCAGCAGGGTGATCTCTTTGACCCCCTGTGCGACCAGAGCATTCGCCTCGGCCAGAATTTCATCCGGCGGACGGCTCTGCTCGCCTCCGCGCCGGTAGGGGATGATGCAGTAGGCGCAGGCATGCGAACAGCCATACACGATCGGAAGGTAAGCCGCCACCAGTTTCCCACGCTCGACCGCCGGCAGCGTCAGGTCGCCATCCATCACCGCGTAACGCCTGCGGGTGCGGTCACGTTCCTCCCGGAGAGACTCGCCCTGGGTTAAAAAGCTCACCAGCGGACCCGGATCGGAGGGTGGCGAAAAAACATCCACATAGGGAAAGCGCCGGCGCAGAGCTTCATTTTTCCCCATTCCAACCATGCAGCCCATCAGGTTGATCACCAGCCCGGGGTTGGCTTTCTTTAACGGCTGCAGAGAGCTCAGGCGGCCGCTGGCCTTGTCTTCAGCGCTCTGGCGCACCACGCAGGTATTCAAAACGATCACATCGGCTTCTTCCGGGCGGGGTGTGCCTGCATAGCCCAGACGTTCCAACGACGAGGCCACCCGCTGTGAATCAGCCACATTCATCTGACAGCCTTCCGTCCAGATATGGTATTTCATCCCCCCGATTATAATGCATAATTCTACAAATTCTCTCCAATTACTTTCCCCCCTTCCACGAAAAATTAGCCGAATCCAATCACAATTAACCCAATGTTAATGGAAAGCGCTTTTCCTCTTAATATCAGGATGGTACGATGAAACTGGAAACCTGGGCTGGAATTCGACTCACCCATCCGATATCAAAAAATGCGTATCCAAAAGGTTTAGATGGAAAAAAAACGTGTCCTTTTTCTGTGCGCCGGAAATTCAGCCCGCAGTCAGATGGCTGAGGCGCTGCTGCGCCGCCAGGCGGGTGACTTTTTTGAAGTGTTCAGTGCGGGTCTTGAACCCCGGCCGATCCATCCCTTCACCCTTCAGGTTATGGAAGAAACCGGCTGCAATATGCGCGGGCAATTCTCCAAGCCGCTGTCAATTTATGCCGGCAAGGTCCATTTTGATTACCTGATCACGGTGTGCAGCCAGGCGGAGGAAAAATGCCCCTATTTTCCAGGTTCCGGCATTCGCCTGCATTGGCCTTTTGATGACCCGGCTCAATTTCATGGCAGTTCCGAAGACACCTTGCATGAATTTCGCCGGGTACGTGATCAGATTTCGAAACAGATTGTGGAATGGCTGCGCGAACAGGGCATTCAACCCGTAAATGATTAGATTGCCCCTATAGATTTAAACCAGGTATAGGTATCGTGGATGGCTTCCTGCACCGGCCTGGGAGGATCCATCCCCAGTTGCGTCACCGCTTTGTGTGTGCTGACATAAAACCGGTATCCGGCCAGATTGAAAGTTTCCGGAGAGATGGGCAACTCGATAAAAGGCGAAAACCAGCGCGCCGGCAACGCCACACTGCGCACCAGCCAG
>JAKQBU010000219.1 GCA_029573975.1 Planctomycetota bacterium | reverse complement strand
CCCGCATCACCGCCGTCACCCGCCGCGGCAAACGTCTTATCATCCTTACTGATAATGACTTATCGCTATTGATCCAACTGGGCATGACCGGAAAATTCATCCTGGCCGACCCCAGTGCCCCAGCCGAGAAGCACACCCACTTCTCAATTAAATTGAGCAATAACAATGATTTACGATTCATCGATCCCCGCCGCTTCGGCAGACTCTGGTTTTTTAAACCGCTCGACGGTAATCTCGATAAGTCTATGCAGGAGGCAGGGTTATCGAAAATGGGACCCGAACCCTTCTGCTTCCGGCCCTCCCAATTTCACCAACTCCTTCAAAATCAGCGACTTATAAAAACTTTACTGCTTGACCAGACCCGCATCGCCGGCTTGGGCAACATCTATGTCGATGAGTCCCTTTTTGCCTCCGGCATCCATCCTGCAACTATTTGCAAAAAAATAACTTATGAAAAATCCGCCCGCCTGTTGGCCATGATCAAAAGGACCCTTCGCCGTGCCATCGCCGGCGGCGGCACCACCTTCAGCGATTTCCGCAACGCTTACGGCGATATGGGAAAATTCATAAACCAATTGCGAGTTTATGACCGAACCGGCCTTCCCTGCAAAATATGCCAAACAACTGTTAATAAAATAGTTATAGCAGGCCGCGGAACCCATTTCTGCCCTCGCTGCCAGCCATTATCATAACCTCTAATTTTCCCTTGCGGTTTTACCTTTTACCTTTGCCCAAAACCCGGTACAATTCCCCCAAGCCTTCATAGGTTTTGTGCCAATTGTATATTTGTAACTCACGATTATACAGGAAGATATATCATGAACGTCTTACTCATCGGCAGCGGCGGCCGCGAACATGCCCTGGCCTGGAAACTTGCCCAGTCCCCACTCCTCAAGCGGCTCTTCATCGCTCCGGGCAATCCCGGCACCGAGCAGCATGGAACCAACGTAAATATAGCTGAATCAGACACTAATGGCTTGATTGATTTTGCCAAATCCGCCGCCATCGATCTGGTCGTCGTCGGTCCCGAAGACCCGCTGGCCTGCGGCCTGGTGGACAAGCTGGAAGCCGCTGGTATTAAAGCCTTTGGCCCCACTGGTGCCGCCGCCGCCCTGGAAGCGGACAAGGCCTTCGCCAAAAAAATCATGTACAGCAACAAGATCCCCACCGCCGAAGGCCGCTCGTTCAAAAACTTTGATGACGCAAAGGCTTACATCGCTTCCCGTGAAACCGAACTGGTCGTCAAAGCCACCGGTCTTGCCAAAGGCAAAGGGGTTTTCGTCTGTGATGACCCAGCCGATGCCATCCTGGCCGCCGAAAAAATCATGAACGATCGTATCTTCGGGAATGCCGGCAATGAAATTTTGGTCGAGGAAAAACTTCTCGGCCAGGAAGCCTCTATCCTGGCTTTTGTTGATTCCCGCACGATTTACGTCATGGAAACCGCCCAGGACCACAAGCCCATTGGAGATGGTGATACCGGCCCAAATACCGGCGGCATGGGGGCTTACAGCCCGGCCCCGGTAGTCACCGATGCCCTGATGAGCCAGATTGAACGGGAAATCCTGGTACCAGTGGTGGACGGCATGAATCGCAACGGAACTCCTTATCGCGGTGTATTATATGCCGGTTTGATGCTCACTGCCGGTGGTCCCAAAGTCCTGGAATTCAACGCCCGCTTCGGCGATCCGGAGACCCAGCCCATTATGTTGCGGATGCAAAACGACTTACTGGAGGTTATGCTGGCGGTTTGCAATGGCTCGCTGGAGGATGTTACGCTAAAATGGGATCCGCGACCGGCGGTGTGTGTGGTTATGGCTTCGGGTGGTTATCCGGGTGACTATCAGAAAAGCAAGGTCATAACGGGTATTGCGCAAGCGGAGAAAAATAAAGAAGTTAAGGTTTTTCATGCCGGGACGAAAATGGAAAATGAAAAGCTCGTTACCAGCGGCGGCAGGGTGCTGGGGGTTACCGCTCTGGGCGATACGATTGCTCTGGCACAAAAAGCAGCTTATGAAGCGGCCAGCCATATCCATTTTGAGGATGCTTATTACCGCAAAGATATCGCCTCTAAAGCTATGTATTAATACTATAGCGCGAATATTGCCGTAAGTCCTTATTATTGGGGACTG
>JAKQBU010000216.1 GCA_029573975.1 Planctomycetota bacterium | reverse complement strand
GTTTTATTGCGGAAAAAGAGAATGCTTTCCATGATTATCTGATTGCGGAACGATTGGTCCTGCCCCTGGGAAAGGAGGAGCTTTCCGAAGAATTAATGAAGTTTAGTTCCGGAGAAACCGCGATTGCCAGCCCGGCCTTGAAAGAGTATATTCAGAAAAATCAGCCCGCCATCGATGTGATTAAAAAAGCGATTGCCAAAGATTATCAAGGGCCGGAAATCACCAGTTTTCAGGATTTTACCCCTTGTGATTACCTGCCATTAGCAAGAATCATGGTGGCCCAGGCAAGATTGCAAGCGCAGGAAGGGCATTTTGTCGAAGCCTGCAAAGAGTATCTGGATGTACTGTATTTTTCCCGCAACATTCCCCGAAATGGGAGCTTGATTCATGGTTTAGTGAGCAATGCCATAAATGCTCTGGCACTGGAAGCCATGGCTCCCGATTTGCCTAACCTGGATGCGGACACCCTGGAAGAGGTATTCCAGGCATTAGGGAAATTGGAAGCCGGCCAGGAGCCATTATCTGCCGTATTACAGAGGGAACAAGCCCATGCTATCCGTATTATAGAGTATGGATTGGAAAGCAGGGGCCATCTTGCCTATGTCTGTAAATATTTCTTTAATTCGGCCAAGCCGGATAAATATAAAACTCCCGCCGCCAATCTACGATGGATCTATGCGTATTGGAACAAGAATAGAATCAAGAAGAATATCAATCATTGGTATGAAAAAGCCATTCAGATAGCCGATGAACCGTTGAAAGAATATGATGCATATCGGGAAATAGAAAAGGAATACAAAAAAGACTGCATCACCAAAAGAATTTCTCTGCCCCTCTATGATATTCAAATTCGATATGCACGGGGGACGGCCCATTTTCGGGGGGCCAGATTACGGGCGGCGGTGGAGTTGTATCAGAGGAGAAGCCAGCGGTTGCCCGATTGTTTGCAGGATTTAATCGATGCCGGAATCCTGGACCAAATCCCGATTGATCCCTTCAGCAACCAGCCGTTCCAATACCTGGATAACAAAATACAGAGTATGGGTTCTGGCATGCCTCTTTGGTGATATGCCGGAGCCGGATGGGGGGATAGAGAAAGAAAAGCGGCCCGGAAGGTTTGACCGGGCCGCGTGGAGGTAATTCGGTAAGGCGGGGAGCCTTACCGGTTGGGGGCTAGTATAATGGAGTTAGGATACTATGTATCAAAACCCCGTGAACTATGCGGGCTAGCTGTTTTGGGAAGCGAAGGATTTCATGAAGGCGACGCAGTCCTTGATGGAATCCAGGCCGTTGGCATTGTAGGCGGAGACGCGGATGCCGCCGACGCTGCGATGGCCCTTGAGGCCGACAAAGCCGGCTTTGAGGCCCTCGGAGACGAATTTCTTTTCGAGGTCTTCGCTGGTGAGGCGGAAGACGATGTTCATCTGGGAACGGTCTTCGGCGGGGATGGGGTTGGTGTAGAAGCCGTTGGAGTTATCGATGGTGCCGTAGATGAGTTTGGCCTTTTCGGTGTTTTCCTTTTCCATGGCAGCGACGCCGCCGCGGCCCTTGAGCCAGTGGAGGACCTTGTTCATGACATAGATGGCGAAGCAGGGCGGGGTATTGTAGAGGGAGTTTTCGTCGGCATGGGTGTTGTAGGACAGCATGGTGGGCAGGTTCTTGTTGGTTTTGGCGAGCATGTCGTCGCGGATGATGACGACGGTGAGGCCGGCGGGGCCGAGGTTCTTCTGAGCGCCAGCGTAGATCAGGCCGAAGGGGGCCGGGTCAAAGCGGCGGGAGAGGATGTCGCTGGACATATCGGCGACCAGGGGGACGGCGCCGGTGTGGGGGAACTGCCGCCACTGGGTGCCGAAGATGGTATTGTTGGAAGTGAGGTGGCAATAGACGGCGTTGGGATCGAGGCTGAGGTCCTGCTGTTTGGGGATGGTGCGGAAGACGCCGTCCTTTTCGGTGGTGGCGGCGACGCGGGGGGTGCCGAGGATTTTGGCTTCCTTGATGGCCTTTTTGCTCCAGGCGCCGGTGAGGATATAGTCGGCGGACTTGCCGGCGGAGAGGAAGTTCATTGGGACCATGGCGAATTGCAGGCTGGCACCGCCTCCGAGGAAGAGGACCTTGAAGTTGTCGCCCAGGCCCATCAGCTCTTTGAGCAGGGCGATGGCCTCGTTGTGGATGAGTTCGTACTCTTTGGACCGGTGCGAGGTTTCCATTACGCTTACGCCGCTTTTCTGGAAATCCAGTAATTCGTCGCGAGTGGCTTCAATGGCCGGCAGGGGCAGGGCCGCGGGGCCGGCATAGTAATTGTGCATTCGTGCCATGTTTAATCTCCTTTACCTCATAAAAGTAGAAACTAGTTATTTTATCAACCGATAAACGGGTTTTACTCCAAGACATTTACGACCAGGCCGGAAAAGATCTTCGGGAAGAAGAAGGTGGATTTCTGGGGCATTTTTTCGCCTTCGGCGACGACGGCCTCCACCTCAGCGACGCGGGTGGGATTCATAAAGAAGAGAGCCTGGGCCTGTCCGGCGTCTATTTTGTCGATGGCCCGGGCGGTGGCATCGCCGAAGTCCTTGATGTATTCGATATAACTTTCTTTGGTGAGGGCCTCTTCATCGATGCCCAGCATATTTTCGAGGATGAGTTTGTGCAGGATGGCGACGTCGAGCTGGCGCCAGGCCGGACCGTAGGCAGGGGCGGCGGTTTCCATGGGGGCCAGGTCGCGGAGGGTGGCGACGTAGAAGGCGCCATTGTTGCAATACAGGCCGAAGGCATGCTGGCCGGTTTCGAATTCCAGGGCGAGGGCGTCCTGCATCATCTGGCATTTTTCGGATTTTTCGACCATATCGCCGTAAGACAGGCAGGCGACGTCAAAGAAGATTTTCAGGTTGTCGAGCAGGTGGTCGGGATCAAAATCGGGCAGGTCGTGGATGAGCCGGTGGGTGGGCAGGACAATCAGGCCCTCATTGTGCATATTGATGAAGGCCATCATCTGCCAGGCGGCGGCGGGAAGGCCGGTTTCGCGGTAGTAGTTGACGGCGGTTTCGTAGCGGTGGTGGCCGTCGGCGATAAAGACGTCTTTATCCGCGATGATATTTTGAATGGTTTGGATTTGTGCCGGATCGGTCAGGGCGAAGAGGCGGTGCGTGACCTGATCTTCGTCCACATGGCGGAGGAGTTCGCGGCCCCGGCAGGCCTGTTCGAGAAGGGCATCGATGGTTTGAGCCGGGTCGCTGTAGAGCAGGAAGATCTGGCCGATCTGGGTTTTGGTGGCGCGGGTGAGATTCAGGCGGTCGGCTTTGGGGCCGGCCAGAGTTTGTTCGTGGGGTTTGACGGCACCGCCATAGTCCTGGAGCTCACCGAGGGCGATGAAGCCGGTGCGGCGGTAGGAGGTATCGCCGATGGTGAAATCCTGGGCATAGACATAGAGGGTATCTTTTGGGTCCTGTTGGAGGGCGCCGCGGCGGAGGAAATCGCGGAGGAAAGCGTTGGCGCGGGTATAGACATTGTCGGACTCGTTGTCGGCGGTGAAGGTTTTGCCTTTGCTGACGCGGACGATGTTGTATTCGGTCTGATCGTAGAGGCGCTGCTGCTGGTCGGCGTCGATGACGTCATAAGGGGGGGCGATGCAGCGGCCCGGGTCGCCGACGACGTCGGGATTATAGCGAAAACCCTGGAAAGCCTTAATCTTCATAATGGCGTCCTTTTGTCCGGTACCGTATATAGAGTCCACTGCCCGGCGGGCAGAACAAGAGGGGAATATTACCGGATTTTGACATGGGTGTCAAAAAAAAATGTCGGGAAAGGGCGAGGAAAGGAAGGAGAAAACCGGTTCCGGCGGCAAGGGGCTATACAAGCGAGGTCAAATAGGGTATAAAACAGCCGGTTCTGAGAAACAAGGAAAGATTGGAGATTCGATGGACAGGATAGCCGGAGTATTGCTGGGGCCGGGGGAGGTGGCGGTGGTGGTAGTGGCGGCCCTGATTGTTTTTATATTGCTGACCCGCAGAAAGGGCTGATTTTTCGCTGGGAAAGGCCGGCGGCGCCGGGGTTGGCAAAATAGATTGCGGTATTGCGGTTACTCTGGTATTCTTTGGGCCTGAGGTAAGGCGATAGAATCTTAACACGTGTAGAATTTATGAACGGACCAGGAAGAACGAAGCAGAGAGGCGGGGTGTTGGTGCTGATGGTGGTGCTGGCGGTGGTGCTGGGACTGGCGGCCGGGCTGGGCGGATTTACGTTTTATTATGCGCAGGGATTTTCGTACATGTCGGATGAGCCGGAGGTTTGCGTGAACTGCCACATTATGCGGGAGCAGTACGCCGGGTGGCAGCACGCCAGCCATCATGCGGCGGCGAGCTGCAACGACTGCCATCTGCCGGCGGAGTTTGTCGGCAAGTATTTATGCAAGGCGGAAAACGGGTATCATCATTCGAAGGCGTTCACGCTGCAGGATTTTCATGAGCCGATCCGGATTCACGAGAAAAACAGCCGGGTGCTGAACCGAAACTGCTATCGCTGTCATGAGGAAATGGTAGCCGGGATCACCGCGCATCTGGGCGGGGATCTGGACCAGTTGAACTGTGTCCGCTGCCATGACGGGGTGGGACACGGGCCGTCGCGATAAATCAGGAAGGACATTTTGCTAAGCTTCCGTTAGGATTATTTGTTTCACTATGATGTTTTGAATGAATAATAAGGAGACGCAAACAATGAAATACGCAATCGGGATGCTGATGCCGGTGGTTTTGCTGGGGCTGAGTATGGGAGGCTGTTCCCATTCGAAAAGCGATATTTCCATACAAAAGCTGCGTTGTGAATATCTGGCCAATCCCCTGGGAATCGATGTGGTGAAACCTCGTCTGGGCTGGACGATGGGATCGGAGGTGCGGGGTCAAAAGCAGACGGCGTATCAGATCCTGGTGGCCAGCAGCCGGGAAAAGCTGGCGGATGGCCGGGGGGATCTTTGGGATACCGGGCGGGTGGAATCGAGCCAGTCGAATCAGGTGGTGTATGGCGGGAAAGAGCTAACCTCCCGAAGGGACTGCTGGTGGAAGGTGCGGGTCTGGGATAAGGAGAATCTGGTTTCTTCCTGGAGTGAGCCGGCCCGCTGGACGATGGGGCTGCTGGCGCCTGCGGACTGGCAGGGGCAGTGGATCTGTGCGGATTGGCCGGGGGATGAGCCGAAAGACAAGGTCTGGCCGCTGCCCTGGCTGCGGAAGGATTTTGAGCTGGCGGAGAAGCCGCGGCAGGCCCTAGTCTATATCAGTGCCCTGGGATATTACGAATTGTATGTGAACGGGGAAAAGGCGGGGGATGCGGTCCTGACGCCGGCGGTCAGCGATTATTCGAAGCGGGCGCTGTACCTGACGCATGATATCAGCGACAAGCTGGTGCAGGGGCAGAACTGCATTGCGCTGTGGCTGGGGCGGGGCTGGAACAGCCAGCAGATGCCGATCGAAGTGTACAACAATCCGCCGGTCCGGGCGCAGGCGGAAATCACGCTGGCGGGCGGCCAGATGGTGCAGGTGGCGACGGATTTGAGCTGGAAGTCTCATCCCAGCCCGATTGTTCCCGTGGGCCGGATGCTGTTTGGGGATTACGGCGGGGAACAGTATGACAGCCGCCAGGAGATGCCCGGCTGGAACCGGGTGGGGCTGGATGAGGCGGGTTGGCAGGGTGTGCGGATTATGGATGCGGTGGCCCCGCGGATGGCGGCGCAGATGATGCCGCCCAACCGGATTCAGGAAACGATTGAGCCGGCGGCGGTGGAGGAATTGGCGGATGGAGTGTACCAGATCGATATGGGACGGAATTACGTGGGCTGGTTTGCGCTGAAGATACGCAACGGCCAGGCGGGGCAGACGGTCCGGATAGAATATGGGGACAAGATATTTCCGGACGGCCGGCTGCAGAGCTACAGCCAGCGGGATGAATATATTTTGGGCGATGCGCCGGAGCAGACCTTCTGCCAGCGTTTTAATTATCACGCCTTCCGCTGGGTGCGGATCAGCGGCCTGACGGCCCGGCCGGAGCCGGCGGATGCCCGGGGGTATTTTATCCATACGGATTATGAGCCGGTCTCGGAGTTTTCCTGTTCGAATGAGCTGCTGAACTGGATTTATCAGACGGTCAACCGGACCTACCGGTGTTTGACCATCGGCGGGTATGTGGTGGACTGCCCGCATCGCGAGCGGCTGGGCTATGGCGGCGATTCCGGCACGTCGGTGGAAACCGCCATGATGAATTTCGATGTGGCGCCGTATTACACCAAGTGGCTGGCGGACTGGCGCGATACCCAGGATCCCAATACGGGGGAAGTGCCCCACACGGCACCGCCGGTTTATGCGGCCGGCGGCGGGCCGGCCTGGGGCGGGGTGTGCGTGACGTTTCCCTGGGAGTTGTACCGGTATTACGGCGATACCCGCATTTTGGAGATATCCTATCCCACGATACAGAAGTGGCTGGCCTTTCTGGAGACCAAAACCAAAGATCAGATTCTGGAGCCGTATATCGCGATGGGGCAGGACAGCCTGACCTGGAGTTTTCTGGGCGACTGGGTGGCGCCGGGGTACGGCCAGGGGCCGGAGACGCGGGTGGATGATGTTTCCACGCTGCTGTTTAACAACTGTTATTATCTCTACAATGTACAGTTGGCGGCGAAGATTGCGGCGGTGCTGGGGAAAAAAGAGGATGCCGCCGCCTACGAAGCGAAATCCCAAACCCTGAAACAGGCCATCCATGCCCGTTTTTATAACGCCGAAAAACAAATCTATGCCAACGGCGAGCAGGCCTATCTGACGATGCCCCTGTTATTCGGTGTGGTGCCCGATGAGTTGAAGGCGGGGGTTATGAATAGGCTGGTGGAGGATATTGAGGTGACGCGGAAAGGCCATCTCCATGCCGGGATCCACGGGATGTATTTCATGTTCAAGCTCTTCAGCCGGGAAAACCGGGAAGATTTGCTGTATCAAATGGTCAATCAAACGACGTTTCCGGGCTGGGGCTTTATGCGCGAGCAGGGTGCGACCACCATCTGGGAGGAATGGAACGGGGATAATTCGCAGATTCATGATACGCTGCTGTCGGCGGGGAGCTGGTTTCTCAGCGGCCCCGGCGGCATCCGGCCGGATGACAGCCGGCCGGGTTTCCAGCATTTTATCATCAAGCCCGCCCTGGTGGGCGATTTAACCTCGGCCCAGGCCAGTTATGATTCCTTGTATGGTACCATCCGCAGCCGGTGGGAGAAGAAGGGTGATTCGTTCAGCCTGGAAGTGCAGGTCCCGGTGAATGCCACCGCCACCGTCTATATACCGGCGGCAAAAATTGATGCGGTGAAGGAAAGCGGCCGGCCGGCGGCGGTGACGGAGGCCATCCAATTGATTCGCCGGGATCACGATTATGCTGTGTACCGGGTTGGTTCCGGGACCTACCGGTTTGAAAAATAAGCACGTATCAAGACGCCAGCGTCAAAAGCTCCTGGACCCCCTGGTTTTCGAGTGCCAGAGCTATTTTTGGCTGTCAATATCGATTTTTGGCGGTTCCGTCAATATAAGGCAAATGCAGGTAAGTCTTTTTAAAATCAAATCTTATAGGTCTTTGTCTGCGGATCGGGAGAATTTTGTTAAGAGATATATCTCTTAAAATCCTGTTTTTTTTATGCTAAAATAGCATTACAGGGAGCGATTCCTGGCCCGAAGCAGTAGAAAAATGAATAACCCCGAACTAGAATCCTGCAAGAGACGATATTAAAACCAGCCAGCCGGCAAACCGAAAGGAAAAATATGAAATTTAAGATTTTGCCTGTGATTCTCTCCTGTTTACTTAGTCATGTCATCTCAGCAAGTCTGTTTGCCCAAGAGAATGCCAACTCTTGGCCGCAATGGCGCGGACCGGGGCGGGATGGGATTTGCACGGAAACGGGACTGCTGAAGAGCTGGCCGGAAGGGGGGCCTGCCTTGTTGTGGAAAATTAATGGATTGGGCAAAGGCTACTCCAGCTTGGCGATGGCTGGGGATAGGATCGTTACAATGGGCGACCGGGGTGACGGGCAGTTTGTAATTGCCCTGGACCGCACTAGCCGGAAGGAAGTGTGGGCGGTGCGTATCTGCGGCAACTGGGACGACGGTTCGCGCGGCACTCCCACGCTGGACGGGGACAAAGTGTATGCCCTGGGAGCGCACGGGGACCTGGTGTGCCTGAATCTGGCCGACGGCAAGGAAGTCTGGCATAAAAATATGGCGGCCGATTTCGGCGGGCAGATGATGTCCAGGTGGGGCTTCAGCGAATCCCCGCTGATTGACGGGACTAAACTTCTCTGCACCCCCGGCGGCAAGGAGAGAACGGTTGTGGCCCTGGATAAGAATACGGGGGACTTGATTTGGGCCTGTGCCGTTCCGCCGCTGGGTTCGCGCGGCAAGGAGGGTGCCGGGTATTCTTCGATGGTGGCCGCCGATATCCACGGCGTCCGGCAGTACATTCAACTGCTGGGGACCGGCCTGGTAGGAATGGACGCAGAAACCGGAACCTTCCTTTGGGGCTATAATCCCATCGCCAATCATGTCGCCAATATTTCCACCCCGATTGTCCAAGGCAACCTGATTTTCTGTTCCACGGCCTACGGGACCGGCAGCGCGCTGGTGAAGATCACCAACTCCGAAAACCAGTGGAAGGCCGAGGAGGTTTATTTTCTCGACAGCAATACCTACCAGAATCACCACGGCGGGCTGGTTTTGGTGGATGGCTTCCTGTACGGCGGCCACGGCCAGAATGCCGGGGCACCCACCTGCATCGAGATGGCAACGGGCAAAATTCTCTGGAAGGAAAAAGCCCTGGACAAAGGTTCCGCCGCCGTTCTGTATGCCGATGGGAATTTATACTTTCTTTACGAAGCCGGCACGCTGGCCCTGATTCAGGCCAATCCGAAACAGTTTACCGTCCATGGCTCATTTTCCATCCCCGAAGAATCCGGTCCCAAATGGGCGCATCCGGTCATCCTGGATAAACAGTTGTATATCCGCGTTCACGATGTTTTGTTCTGCTATGATATCGGTCAGAAAGGCTGAAGTAATGATGTTCCGTATGATTCTAGGTCTGTCTGTCTTGTTCCTCAGCATGGCGGGTGCGGCGATCGACGATCCGCCCGGAAATCTCAACGATACGGCAGTGGTACGTGGGGGTTCATGCTGACGCTCACGCCCTGGGACACCAACAGTGTGCTGGCGCCGTAAGGGGAACGCGGTTTTTTATGAACGTGCGTACATTTTTTCGATGAGCGGCCGGTACAGCGGGCCGGAATTGTAGGCGCAGAAGGGAATCAGGCCCGCCGGCGTGGAGTACGGGATGACGCACCGCTTGACCCGTTCGATATCGTAATTGTAGCGGTCCTGGAAGTGCATGCCCGCCGCCATGAGGGTGCGGTAATTGCCTTTGCCCGCCTGGCCCCGGCCCTTGCTTTTATCCACCATTCCCTGCAGTGCCGACAGAAAGCCCTTTACCGTCAAATCCGGCGGCGCTTCTTCCGGCCGGAACACGCCTTTGAACATCCGGTAAATCCGCATCTTGTCCAGCAGCGATAAGCGGCCCGCGTGCGGTTTTAACTGCCGCGCCAGCCGGTTCATCCCGCTGAACATTGCCTCGATATCCAGGACCCGCGGGAAGGGATACACCTGTTTATCGTCCGAAACCAGAAAGTAGGAACCAAAGGCACAGTCGGTATGGCAACTGGGCTTGATCTTCGGCTGGGCGGTTACCGTTTCCAGAAACTGGGAAAGCGGCATGACAATCGAGAGCGGATAAAAATCCCTCTCCACCACGGCCCCCGAAGCTTTGGCGATATCCCGGGCCAGGTCCCCCAGCGTATAGCGCTGCTGGAGCCGCTGCTCGGTATCGATCCGGCCCGTAAAACAGACCGGCTGATAGCTGATGGCGCTGATGACATCGATATTATTTACCGCGAAGCGAAAGATCTCGCCCACCTGGTCATCGTTGATTGTCCGGATGATCGTCGGGACCAGGCAAATCTTCATATCCAGCTTCCGGCAATTCTCGATAACCCGCAGCTTGGTTTCCCAGATGTCCCGGCCGCGCGTCGTCAGATACACTTCCCGGCCCAGCCCGTCGAACTGCAAATACAGCGTATGCAATCCCGCTTCCTTAGCGCGGCGGGCAAACGAAAGCTCCGCCATTTTCAGGCCGTTGGTGGCCATCTGGATGTTGGAAAAGCCCATCCTGGTTGCCTGTTCCAGGATATCGAAAAAACGCGGGTGCAAGGTCGGCTCACCGCCGCTGAACTGTACCGCCGTTCCCGGTGTCGGCCGCTGGTCCCGCAGGGCCTGCAGCATCGCCGTGATCTGATCGAAATCCGGTTCGTACACATAGCCCGCCGCGTTGGCGTTGGCAAAGCAAATCGGACAATTCAGGTTACAGCGGTTGGTCAAGTCGATATTCGCCAGGCAGGAGCTGGACTGATGCCGGCCGCATAGCCCGCAGTCCGAGGGGCAGCCCTTTGGGCCGGCGTTTTTCGGGTTGCTCAGCCCCGGCTGCTCCTCAAAACTCCAGTGCGCCCCCTTCAAAAACAGTCCTACATCCCGATTGATATAATCGCGGTAATACCCGTGTTCCGGACAGCTTTTTTCCATCAAAACCGCCCCATTTTCCACGAAATAGCGTCCCACAATTACCGCGCAGCATTCGGGACAGAGCGTCAGCACCGTTCGGGGCAGGGTCCGGCCGTTGGGGTGAATACCATGTCCGCCATACGTCTTCTCCGCCGATCCCGGCCGGTCCGGCCTGGCGGCGGTCCAGATGGTATCCTCGTGTAACTCCGTTAACTCACCGCAACTCGAACAGGCATACCGCAGGGAAATCCGCTGCCGGTTGGCATTTGCCCATTCAAAGCGGGCCGGTACCTGGCGCCGGCATTTTGGGCAGGTGGCGGTGATGGCATACGGCAAAACCGCATTGGCTTGCTGATACCGCTGGAGCCATTCCCGCCATTGGGCCAGTTGGGCCTGATGGCATCCGGCAGCATCCGCTTTCTCTGCCGCCGCCCCGCTTACCTTCCTGCGCTTTTCGTCTATATCCGGCGAAACGACCGTTTCTATATTTGTCACCGTTTTTTCCTTAGTGTATTTCTATGGCTGCCTGGGTAACTGTCTTATGGTAACTATTCACCTGGTGCATGAACGCTTCCAGCCGCGTCTGCAGCGTCGGGTCCTGCTGGCCGTCATAGCTGATGTTGAGAATCGGCATCCCCGCAAAATCCCGGGTAATCTGCCGCGCGATGGCGCTGACAATCGTCGAGGGCATGCACGTGAACGGCATTACATTGACCGCTCCTGCTGCCCCGTGATGGTGCATTTCCACAATCTTGCCGATACTGAGTACGGCCTCCCCCTCAAACGACTCGTGCATATAGGGCGCGGCCGCATCGATTACATCCTTGATATTTCCTTCCGCCAGATGCCCGAAAAGCGCTTCCAGCGGTCCGGCGAAGGACCGTTCGATCTTGTGCTGAATCTGGTTTTTGAGGATATTCTGCAGGTATAACTTGTAATCCGACCATCGCAGCGCCATCTTTTTGCGGGTGTAATTGGTATAATACAGCCATTCGGCAAAGCCGGCCAGGTTCACCTCCGCCCCCAGCGATTCCAGTTGCCGCACGATATTGTCATTGGCAAAGGTATGGCTGCGCACATAGATCTCGCCCACCACGCTCACCAGCGGCTTGCGTTTCGACCGGTCCACCGGCACCCGGGCAAATTCATCCGCACAGATCTTCATTTCCTCCGCCATCTCCTTCTCGCTCAGCCCCTGTTCCAGGGCCTGTACCATCCGATGGACACAATATTCATAGGCCTTATCGGCCGCCCCCGCCTGGGTCTCGTAGGGCCGCAGCTTCAGCAGCACCTTGAACAGCAGATCGATGGCCGCAATGCCGTCAAACGCCAGCCGCGTCGGGTCTTTCTTGAACCGCTGGAAATGCTTGTAAAAATTGCTGTCCTGATTCGGCGCCACAATCGGAATGGAATTGGGCATCCCCGCCTGCTTCAGCACCAGCCGCTGCAGGCAGTTATACTGCCCGAACCGGCAGGGGCCGCTGCCGCTGGGCATGAAAAAGGCCGCCTGGTCCGGATGGAATCCCGGCTTGTTTAACACTTTCAGCATATCGCCCGTGGTAATCGCACACGGCAGGCACTCCTTTCCGGAGGTATATTGCCGTCCCCAGCGCAGCGTCTCCTCATCGCCGATGGGCATCACTTCCGCATCCTGCCCGCAATGCCGAAATGCCGCCGCCATCGCCTGGGCATGATCTCCCATCCAGGGAATGTACAGCGTCCGGCCTGAACAATCGCCCCATTCGCTCCGCCACGGGCTTTTTTCCGACTGCACCGATGGAATCCGCGGGCGGGCGCTGCGGGTTGCCAGCCGATGCTCCTCCACCGCCTTCAGGCTCTCATGGAAGGCCTCCAGCCGCGTCACCACCCCCGCGTCGGCGCTGTGCTCATCGATTTCCACCACCAGAGCCGGTTTGCGGTGTTCCGCACCGTCCTCATCCGTATAACTCATCAGCTCCTTGAACATTGAAATGATAAAGCTGTCCGGCCCACAACTGAAATTGCTGATATAAATGGCATTCAGCCGCGGATCGTCCCGGATGATATGCGCCGCCCGGAAGATCCGCTGGCCGTACTTCCAGTACATCTGTTCCTGCAACTGCGGTTCGGTGATGTTGGCGGTCCGTAAATCCAGAAAATCCATCGGCAGGGCCAGCACATTCATTTTCCGCAGTTTCCGCGGCATGTCCAGACTGATCCCCGGATCGCACCCGTTGTACGGCCGCGAG
>JAKQBU010000212.1 GCA_029573975.1 Planctomycetota bacterium | reverse complement strand
GGTCACAGCCTATCAGTTGCTGGAACAGGCCGAGAAGAAATTAACGCCCCAGGCGCGGGGCGGCTGGCGCTGGCGGCTGTTCCGGGTTCGGGCGGCCCTTGACCAGGAACTCTACCGGAACACCCTGAACCAGGGCCGGCAGGAGGTATTCCAGAAGGCCTATGAAGAACTGCTGGCGATTACCCGCGCGGAGAATGCCTGGCCCATGTTGCGGCCGGTGCTGATAGAGGCGGTGGGACCGACGCAGCCCTAGCCCGCATTTCTCACGGGATTTTGACTAATATATTGATAACTCCATGGTTCAGTATGTCTTATGAACTATTTTTCGGTTCACCAGCTTCGACAGTCTGTTTTCAGCGAGAATTTTTGTCCGTCTTCGAGGCCGCAGGAGCTATCTTCCGCAGGCCTATAAGTATATATGTTGAGGACAGATAGCGACGAGAACGAAGAAGGCGGGCAAAAAGACCGCTGAAAATCGAAAGTCCGTGAGAAATGCGGGCTAGCCCTCCTGTTTCGCGGGGTGCTGGCAATTATAATCCTTGCCCTGCGAGCAGGCGGATGCCTGTCAGGAAAAAAATATTGTCTGTATTATATAAAAAGTTTGACGCGAAACCGAGAGCCTGAGTAAAAATGGGGGAAATAGCTCATATTTGACGGAACCGCCAAAAGTCGATATTGACATCCAAAAACGGCTCTGGCTTCCCAATAACAAGGGGACGAAGAGTTTTTGATGCTGGCGTCAAATTTCTCGAGTTATCGGAAGCTGGAAGACAAGAAAACTTTTAAATAGTATCCAGGTTCTCCCAAAAATATTCATAATTCCTTGTATTTTAAGCAATTATAATATTTTGTATTTTTGTGATTTTTCAGGAAAATCTTCTTTACAAACATGAGGTTAATTGTTACTATACCAATACCAATCAGGTAATTCAACTGAGGAAAAGGTAAAGATGGGCAAGAAATCTTTACCAAATTTATTCCAGGCGATTTTTAAAGAAAAATTTTGTATTTGACGAAATGTTTGATAAGGCATATATTAGAATAGTAAATTAGTAGTTCTCAAAAAGTGAAAAATAGAACCTGCCGTGAAAAGGGAACCAGTTTTAGGCTCTTTGCACGGCGGGTTTTTTGTTTGGCTTGGTTGCCCAGGGGAAAAAAAGCTATTTTCCGTTTCGCCAGTCAGGGAAATTGGTATTTACATGGGTGAAGATTATGGCGTTATATATTGCCATAAACTGCAGAGCAGTCTGATTTAGCTGTTGTTCTTCCTCAGTGAGCGGATCGTGAGTGTAGATAGAGAGGAATTTATAACCGAAATGATCATTGTACTTAGGGCTGGGGCGGTTATATCCCGGAATAAAGGTATCCATCACTTCACCGGTTTTATAGAGGCGCAAGTCGTTATTTTGGATGGCTTTTTCTGCTTCTTGAACGGGATCTCTTTTAGATAGAGATTGCAATTCTTTTTTCATGTAGTATTCTGATCCCCCTAAATGCACCCACCAAAGGCCAAATAGCAGGGGGCTTAGTATCCCTACTGTAACACAAAGTACGATAATGATACCTTTTTTCCAACTGGCCTCTTTAATGCTGAAAGACAAGTCCATAATAAAAATCCTTCTATCATAAGCGAGTGTAAAAACAAGTATTTATTGCTCATCCTTCTATGAGAAATAGACAGGGATATTATTTGGTTTATCTTGACAGGGGTGGGATATGGGTATAGCCTGTTAGGTGGAAAGGAATCCGATGACCAGGACTTTTTATATAATTGACGGCCACGCCCAGATTTACGCGGCGCTGTTTGCCCCGATCCAGGGGAATCTGACCGCCCCGGATGGGGAGCCGACCAAGGCCACCTACATTTTTACCACGATGCTGCTGAAGATTATCAAGCAGCGGCAGCCCGATTTTCTGGCAGTGGCGATGGACAGCAAAGGCAAGACCTTTCGCCATGAGATGTACCAGGAATACAAGGCCAATCGGCCGGAGATGCCGGAGGAGCTGCCTCCCCAGATCGACCGGATCGAAGAGATTTTGGCAGCGATGAATATCCCGATCTTTCGGGTGAACGGGTTTGAGGCGGACGATGTGATCGGGACCCTGACGGACGCGGCGGCGGAAAAAGGATGCCAGGTTTATATCTGCTCCAAGGATAAGGACCTGGAACAGCTTATTAGCGATACGGTATTTATGTATGACCCGAAAACGGAAACGGTAACGGATATCGCCGCCCTGAAAGAAAACAAGGGTATTACACCGGACCAGGTCATTGATGTACTGACACTGGTGGGCGACACCTCCGACAATGTGCCGGGGGTGCCGGATGTGGGGCCGAAAACGGCGCTGCAATGGATTGGGCAGTATGGTTCGCTGGAAAAACTTTTGGAGAATCAGGACCAGATTAAAGGCAAACGGGGCGAGAATCTCCGCTCAGCCGGACCGCAGCTAGCGCTTTCCCGTCGGCTGGTGACGATCGACCGGCAGGTACCGCTGGCGGTGGACTGGCCGCAACTGGCGGTCAAACCGGTGAACCGGTCCGCCCTGGTGAAGATTTTTAAGAAGCTGAACTTCAGCCGGCTGCTGGCCCAGTTGGATGACATCGCGGGAAAAGAAGAATCGGCCAGTGAAGCGGCGGGCGATACGCTTTTTAAAGAACCGCCGGCAGCACCCGTGAAAGTGGAACAGCAGGATTATCTGCTGATTGATACGGAGGAAAAGTTCGAGGCGTTTTATCGGGAACTGGCCGCCCAAAAGGAATTTGCCCTGGATACCGAAACCACCGGCCTGAACCCGGTGCAGGCCCAGTTGGTGGGGATGAGTTTTTCCTGGCAGCCGGGCCGGGCCTTTTATCTGCCGGTGCGGGCCGCGCTGGGTCAGGGGCATCTGGAACCGCGGAAAACGCTGGAGCGGCTGCGGGGGATTCTGACGGACCCGCAGGTCAAAAAGACCGGGCAGAATATCAAATATGACATGGTGGTTCTCCGCTGCGCGGGCATCGAGCTGGCGGGGGTGGAGTTTGACACCATGGTCGCCTCGTACCTGCTGGACCCGCTGCGGACCCAGCACAATCTGGATGTGCTGGCGCTGGACTGGCTGGGGCATGAGACCATCAAGATTGAAGAACTGATCGGCAAGGGGAAAAACCAGATTACCTTCGATATGGTCGATACCCGGCAGGCCTGTGACTATGCCGCCGAGGACGCGGACATTACCTGGCGGCTGCGGGGGGTGCTGGAACCGCGGTTCACGGACGAATCGCTGCGGCAACTGTTCCAGCAGGTGGAAATGCCGCTGGTCTCTGTACTGGCGGAAATGGAATTTAACGGCACAGCTCTGGATCTTCCGTGGCTCAAGAAACTCAACAAGCAGATTGTGGATCGGATGGAGGAACTGGTCGAAGAAATCTACAAAGAAGCGGGCTGTTCTTTCAATATCGATTCCCCCAAACAGCTCTCCGAGGTGCTCTTTGCCCGGATCGGCCTGACACCGGTGAAAAAGACCAAAGAGGGACAGTCAACAGACCAGGAGGTGCTGGAGTCCCTGCGCTGGCTGCATCCGGTCCCGGCCCTGGTGCTGGAGTACCGCCAGCTCAGCAAGCTGAAGAATACCTACGTGGACAAGCTGCCGGCGATGATCTGTTCCGCCACCGGGCGGGTGCATGCCTCGTTTAATCAGGCGGTGACCAGTACCGGCCGGCTCAGCAGCAGTAATCCGAATTTGCAGAATATTCCCATTCGCTCGGAGCTGGGCCAGGAAATCCGGCGGGCTTTTGTGCCGGGTCGCCCGGATTATGTGTTGCTGGCGGCGGATTATTCGCAGATCGAGCTGCGAATGCTGGCCCATTACAGCGGCGATGCGGCCCTGCGGGAGGCGTTTCTGGCCAATCAGGACATCCACCGGTTTGTCGCCGCCCAGGTGAACGGGATTCCGCTGGAGCAGGTCGACAAAGCCCAGCGCAGCAAGGCCAAAGCAGTGAACTTCGGCATTATCTACGGCCAGACCGCCTATGGCCTCAGCCGCGGCATCGGCATATCCGTCCAGGAGGCCCAGCGGTTTATTGATGATTATTTCGCCCGCTACCCGCGTATCCGGGAGTTTATGGATCATGTCATTGACCAGGCCCGCCGGGATGGTTTCGTGCGGACGATTCTGGGCCGCCAGCGGCTGATTTCCGATTTAAACAGCCGTAACCAGGGCAGCCGAAAACTGGCGGAGCGGATGGCGGTCAATACCGTGATCCAGGGTTCGGCGGCGGATTTAATCAAGGTGGCGATGGTCAATATCTACCGGCGCACGAAAAAAGAAAACCTGGATTTGAAGATGATTCTCCAGGTGCATGACGAACTGGTGTTTGAGGTGCCGGAAAAACAAGCCGAGACCTGCAGCCAGATCGTGCGCCAAGAGATGGCGGAGGCTTTGCCGCTGGAGATCCCGGTGGTGGTGGATGTGAGCTGGGGGAAAAACTGGCTCGAATGCAAATAACGGAAGTTTTGCAAAACTTCAGTAAATAAGTTTAGCGCCGGATGAACGAGCCAAAAGGCCGGGCGAAAACCGCAAACCTTTTGCTGGGGACATAAACCGTTTTCCAGCTTGGGCTGCGCCGTTTCATGTGGAGCAGATACGGTTCCAGCTCGGCCGCGACAAAGGCATAATGGCGCTGTTCGTGGCAGTGTATCTGCGGGTGGTCCAGCCGGTGGAGGCAGTCGTGGAGCCAGTAGGCGAAGACAAACATCGCCAGATGGCCGGCGCCGAAGATCTCCTCCCATTTTTTCAAATCCTCCACATCCTCCCGCGGCAGCCACGAAGGACCCGACCGGTTCTGCTGAAAGGCCCGGCAGGAAAATTTCCGGCCCTTGAGGTCGGCCAGAATCGGGGTCTTATGGTTCGGATAGATGATATAGTCGAAACTTTTGATTTTTACATCGGCAAATTGGGCCTTGCGCACCTGGCTGATGGGAACGTAGGAAATCCGACGGCGCTGCAGATAATCCTCAAATGCCTGCTCGTAATGATAGCCCCGATTGCTCATGGCTGCCCTTCCGCCCGGCGGCGAAAAAAATCGAATTTCACGTACCCTTATGTTCCTGCCGTAAAAATTTTGTCCGGCCCGGCCAGAAATTCCGGCAGGGCAACGGTCTTTTGCAGTCCGGAGGCCATATCTTTGATGGTCACCTGCCGGCTATCGATGGTTTCCTGGCCGAGGATCACCGCGAACCGGGCCTTCTGGCTGGAGGCCTGTTTGAGCTGCTTGCCCAGGGGCAGCCGCTTATAGGAAAAGGCAGCGGAAAAGCCCCGGCCCCGGAGCTGGCAAGCCGTTTGAACTGTCTGCTCCCCGAGTTCCGCCGCGGCGTCGATGACATAAAAATCCAGGGGAACGGCCGCGGTTTGCAGCAGATTTTTTTCCCGCAGGAGGATCTCCAGCACCACGTCGCCCATCCCGAAACCAGTGGCCGAAACCTTTGGCCCCCCTAGCACTTCCAGCAGGTTGTCATAGCGCCCGCCCCCGCAGAGCGCGCGAAGCTCCGCCCCGCGGTCAAACACCTCGAAGACTACGCCGGTATAATACGCCAGCCCGCGCACGATGTGAATGTCAAAAGTGCAATAGTCCCGAACCCCCATGACCTCCAGCAGGTGGAATAAGGTCTCCAGGCGAGCCACTTCCTCCTGCGCGGCAGGGGGGGCCGAAGCTTTGAGCTTTTCAAACGAGTCAATCTGAAAAAGATCCAGGATTTTATTTCGCAGAGCGGCCTCCGGAATTTTTTCAACCGCCAGGGCCTGGAAGGTTTCCTCCGGCAGCTTGGCCCGTTTATCCAGCAGGGCATAGATCGTGTCCAGCTCCTGCGGGGCCGCGCCCAACTCTTTTAGCCAGGCGGCCAGCATGGACCGGCTGGAGATTTTCGCCACCACGTCCCGGCTGGTCAGGCCGACACTGCGCAGATAATCGATGGCGGTAAAGATGGATTCGGCGTCCGCCAGCGGCGAGTCGTCCCCGATGATGTCGATATTCCACTGGAAGAATTCGCGCAGCCGGCCCTTCTGCGGCCGCTCCGCCCGGCACAATCGCGGGACGGAAAACCATTTGACCGGCCGGGGCAGAGAGTGAATCTGCTGGTTAATCATGCGGGCCAGGGAAGGAGTGATTTCCGGGCGTATCGCCAGATCCCGGCCGCCGCGGTCCTGCATGGCGAACAACTGGCTGACAATCTCCTCCCCGCTTTTCTGGGTGTAAAGCTGGAGATACTCGAAAATCGGCGCGTCATATTCCTCGAAGCCGTTCCGCCGGGACACCGCCCGCCAGCCGTCCATAATCCAGTTGCGAACCGCCATCTGTTCGGGATAAAAATCACGTGTTCCTCGTACCGGGGCAATTTTTTCCATGGAGCACTCACCACTCTGTCAGGTTTTTTTACAGGTTTTCTTATGCTTTTGTCCGTTGCTTTTGATAATCCCCTTTTGCAGAAGATACTCGTTCAGCTCTTCGGTGGAAGTAAAAAACAGTTCATAGCCGTAATCCCCGCTGTGATAATCGCAACTGTCATGACGATAACCCCGGCAGATTTTGGGACGGGTTTCGTAGATGTCGCACAGATTGTCTTTCGTCAAATATTTGCAGCGGTTGGCTATATTGATATACCAATCCCCTTTTTCCACAAAAATACTGATTCCTTCGTGGGCCAGGTACCAGCGAATATCGTCAAAGTCATCCTTGTCGGTAGGGGTTTCAATGGGCAGCGCCAGATACCGGCAGCACAAGCCCGCACATTTTTTACACAAAATATCGGTCAAAACATACTCCTGCTCTAAAACGATACAAAATCAAAGCAGGCATTATACAGGATTCCCTGGTGATTCGTCAATGTTTTGCCGGCCATTTCCGGTTGAACCTGGTACGGGTTGGGCGGCTTGGGATAAGGTTTATTGAGGCGGGGATTCTTCCTGTTCGTGAGGGATCTTCTGGTATTCGATGAAATTAAGGTCTTGGTAACCCAGACCCATAGCGAAGGCGGTATCCAGATAGGGGCTGTCCAGGCTAATCGGGATATGCAGGGGGATATTTTGTTCCGACCGCAGGTTGCCCAGCAGCTTGGCGCCCACACAATCCAATGCCACGGGATCCGTTCCGATCAGAATCGATCCGTTCTCATACACATAGGAGGAATGAATCAGGGGTCCGCCGTAATAGAGCACCTGGAGCATGTTGGCGATGTGCAGGCGGATTTTCCCTTTAATCGCAGGCAGATCGTAAATTTCCGGGATGAACGGATCGCCGTTGTTGATGTATAATTGGGCGGGATTTTTCAGCAGGGGAAGCGTTACATTTACCATGGCTCCCCGCAGCCCCAGGATGTGATCGTCCATCATCGAGGGAATATTGATAATCGCGGTCACTTCCTCCAGCCAACCAGCCAGGTACACAGTGGTCGTACCAATGTCGGTCGGCTGCTTTTGCCAGCCGTACCGCCAGGGCCGGGTCCCCTGTGCCTGTTTGGGCAGCTCCGCCAGACCCACAACCATAAAATTCTCCGGCTTAAATCCTGCCTGGTACAAACAGTCCAGCAAAGCCCCGGCCAGATCCGTATTGGTGCTCAGCGATTTGCCGTTGACCGTCGTAAAATTCAGCGCCACGACATCCTCATCATGGATAAAACAACGCCAGGCTTGGGAAGGGTCATCCATTCCGCTCAGCTTCTTGATACCCGTGGTCAGCATGAGACGCAGGCTTTTCTGGTGGACCTTCGTGCCGCGGATCACATAGTTTCCATGCACATCATAAATCTGTGCCTTCTGCCGGCCCAGCGGATCATCAATAGCGCGGCGGTGCTGATAGGGCGCCCAGAGCCTCTCCGCCGGCAAGAACATCGCCAGCCACAGAACCACAAAAAACAAACCCGGCGGATATTGTATGCCTGATATCTTCATTTCCTTATAATATCGGCAAATAACAGGCAAATAAATAATCAGAACCGGTAATCCATCACCGCGGCAAAAGTTATCCGTAAATCTCTGGACAAACGACCGATAATTCACATAATGAGAGGACCTGTTGGATGAGATGTTTTATACCAGTGAAGAAAGGTTTTTCTGCTATGGTTTTTCAAATAAACAGCTTCGAAGAAATAACCAAACAGCTAAAAAAACACGGCCAGGACCATCTCCTGCGGTTTTATACGCATCTAACACCCTCGCAGCAGACAGAATTGCTGGGAGAAATACAAGCGCTGGATTTCGATTTAATTAACCGCTTGATCCCCGAATACGTGACGGCCCAGCCCCGGTTCAAACTGCCCGAGGAGATCACCGCCCCGCCGGTCTATCCGATGGAGGCGGAAGGCCCCCTGCGGGAAAAATACGAGGCCGCCCGGCAGATCGGCAGACAGTATATTGCGGAAAATAAAGCAGCGGTCTTCACCGTGGCCGGGGGTATGGGAACCCGCCTGAATTACGACGGACCCAAGGGAAATGTGCCCGCCACCGTCATCTGCCAAAAGCCACTCTTTCGCGTCTTTGCCGAATCCATCCTGGCTACCCAGAACCGCTACGGCGGGAAAGTCCCCTGGTATATCATGACCAGCCCGCCTAACCATGAACAGACCGTGCGGAGCTTTCAGGAGAATGATTATTTCGGCCTGAACCCGGCGGACGTGATTCTCTTTCCCCAGGGAACCATGGTGTGCTTCGATAAAAAAGGAAAAATTCTCCTGAGTGAAAAGGGCCGTCTTTCCACCTCGCCCGACGGCCATGGTGGGTCCCTGCGGGCCTTATTTACCGGCGGCGCAATTGCGGATATGGAAAAACGCGGTGTCGAGCAGATTAGCTATTTCCAGGTGGATAATCCCCTGGTGTATGTGGTGGACCCGCTCTTTATCGGCCTGCATGTGCTGGACGGGGCCGAGATGTCCAGCAAGGCGATCATCAAGACCGGCCCGCTGGAAAAAGTGGGCAACTTCGTCCTGGTCGATGGCAAGGTCACGGTCATCGAATACAGCGACCTGCCGGACGAACTGGCCCACAAGAAAAATAAGGATGGCAAGCTGATGATTGAATACGGCAGCATTGCCATTCATATCATCAGCCGGGATTTCGTCAAACGAATCAATGAACACGGTTTTTCCCTCCCCTGGCATCGGGCGGTGAAAAAGGTGCCTTTTATCAACGAACAGGGCCTCCGCGTCGAACCGGCCCAGCCGAACGCCGTCAAGCTGGAGACCTTTGTCTTCGATGCCCTGCCCCTGGCGAAAAAGTCTATCATTCTGGAAATCGACCGCAAGGAACAGTTCGCACCCATCAAAAACGCCACCGGCGTGGACAGCCTGGAAAGCTCCCGCCAGCTCCAGCTCGAACGGGCCGCCAAATGGCTGACCCTGGCCGGTGTGGAAGTGCCCTGCCATCCGGACGGAACCATCGATGTCCAGGTGGAAATCTCTCCCCTCTTTGCCCTCGATGCCGATGAACTAACCCAAAAACGAGACCAGATCCCCAAACTCACCGCCGGTGGGAAATTTTATATCGAATAAGCAGTCTTTATACTGACGGAACCGCCAAAAGTCAATATTTACTTCTAAAAACGGCCCTGGCTCCTCCAATAACAAGGGACGACTCGATTTTGCGCTGGTGTCAGATTTCTTTGTCACGGAAACAGTTTCCAAAAAAAGTCGGGGAAATACGGATTTTTTTGGCTGATGTAAGTGATTTTGCGGGCTGGATTTATAAAAATATTCGTTTTATTTGAATTTTTCGCGTCCCATTTTGGCCTCGAGCGTTGTCTTTAGTATAGAAAAAAACGCGGCAGGAATGCGGACGGCTTGGCCTGAAAAGACAGGAAGCGGCAGGAATGGTGTTTAAAAGCAAAATAAAAAAAAGGAAAAGTCAAGATTTTCCTTGCGGACGAAGCGGAAATGTGCTAATATCGAAAATAAGGTTTTCTAAATTTTATAAACTGTTTTGGAGGTTATCTGATTTCCGCCAAGGATGCGGCTGTTTGACAATTGAATAGGTTTTGTCACTGTTACTTACCAGTGAGCATTTTCCCTTAAACCGCTAGATTAAGTGTCAGAAGATGCATACCGGTTGGTGCCCAGTTGCCATTTGGCATTGGGCACCGCTGGCGTGTGTTTCTGACAGGCTCTAGCGGGCCCAAGGGGAGCATATCGTGCGGCGGTGCCCGTTTTTACGCGCCGCGACGGCAAGCGATAACGAAATATTACGGGGACCCCAAGGTGGGGCCTTTCGGAAATACAGGTTTTTTTGAAAGGAGAAATTGGTATGAGAACTAAGTTTAAGTTACTAATGTGGTTAATTTTGATTATGGGAGCAACAAATCTCTTGGCCGAAGATTTTGTAATGGGGCCGGGGGATTATTATCATGGTTTAGGTCTTGACGATTATGACACCTTGCTAATGGCTGGAGGAAAAATAGATGGTCTAAATGTTAACGACTATGCTGTTGCGAATATTGAAAATACAAATATGCCGTTTGGTATTGGATATCTCACTACCGATGGTTATGGTACACTGAATTTGTCGGGTGGTAATATTGGTGAGATTGGGTCTTGGTCAGAAAGTGTAATTAACATCTCTTGTGGTAATGTTAATTCTCTGAAAATGCATCATGGGAGCAAATTATATTTATCTGGCGGTAGTGTCAATTCTCTGGAAATGCAACATTTCAGCATATCCTATTTATCCGGCGGGCAAATTGGTACGCTGGCGAGCGATCAGACGGCATTTTTCCCAGGGGATCAACCGTGGGATCCGGGTACATATCTCTACTGGATACACATTTTTTGCCAGCCCGGTTATAGCTACGATGATAATACGAATATGCTTTCGGGGCAGTGGAGAGATGGCACAGCTTTTAATATACAACTTCAGGATATAGGCGACAATCCAACCTATGACCTAATCGTGTTTCACATTCCGGAGCCAGGGACTGTAGTACTATTGGCAATAGGTGGAATCTTTCTGAAACGACGGATT
>JAKQBU010000210.1 GCA_029573975.1 Planctomycetota bacterium | reverse complement strand
TTGGCTGTGCTTTTGAATCCAGTCGATCAGCTCAAATTCGGATTTGCCCATAGTATTCCGTCAATCCTGCTTCAATTCCTGCTGCCAGAAGGCCAACTGCTCGTGGAGTTGTTTCACACCGGCCGAACCTTCCACCGCATACGCCGCCACTACCTTTTCCGCCCCCAAATGCTCGTACACATCCTTATCGATTTTATCGCAGACCTTCCGAAATTGTTCCAGCGGGATTTCGCTCAGCGTAAAATCTTCCCGTTCGCACTCGCTGACCAGGGTTCCAACCATCTGGTGCGCCTGCCGGAAGGGAATCCCTTTGCGCACCAGGTATTCCGCCAGGGCGGTGGCATCCAGAAATCCGTCTTCCAGGTCCCGCTCGATGCGCCCCGGATTAAACTGGGTATGTTCCACAATGGCCGCCGCCATCCGCAGACTTGCCTCCATCGTATCCGCCGCATCGAACAACTGCTTCTTGTCTTCCTGCATGTCCCTATTATAGGCCAGCGGCTGCCCCTTCAGCATGGTCAGCAGCGCCACCAGGTTGCCGTACAACTGCCCGCACTTGCCCCGGATCAGTTCCAGCAGGTCCGGATTCTTCTTTTGCGGCATCATGCTGCTGCCGGTGCAGAAGGCATCGCCGATCCGGATAAATCCGAATTCCTGGCTGGCGTAGAGAATCCAGTCTTCCGCCAGCCGTGACAGATGCATGGCCGTCATCGCCGCGGCAAACACAAACTCCGCGCAGAAATCCCGGTCGCTGATCGAATCGATGCTGTTCCGCGTAATCGCCGGAAAGCCCAGCAGCTCCGCCGTCCGCCGGCGATTCAGCGGCAGGCTGCTGCCCGCGATCGCCCCGCTGCCCAGCGGACAGACATTGACCCGGTCCGCCAGATCGCCAAACCGTTCCTTGTCCCGCTGCAACTGCTCCGCAAATGCCAGCAGATAATGCCCTGCCAGCACCGGCTGGGCCCGCTGCATATGGGTATAACCCGGAAGAATGGTCTGCCCCTGCTTTTGGGCCAGAGTTACCAGGGCTTTCTGCAAACTGGCAATCCATCCGACCATGAAATGGATTTGGTCCCGCATCCACAGCCGCATATCCAGCGCCACCTGGTCATTGCGGCTGCGGCCCGTATGCAGTTTCTTGCCCGCCTCCCCGATTTTCTGAATCAGGGCCGCCTCGATCACCATGTGGATATCTTCGTATTTTTTGTCGAATTTGAACCTGCCCTCGTCTATCGCCTCGGCAATCTCCGTCAAGCCCTGCCGGATTTGCTGAAACTCCTCCTTACTCAGCAGTTTCTGCTCGCTCAGCATCTGGGCATGGGCAATACTGCCCGCGATATCATACTTGTATAAACGGTGGTCCACACTGATCGATTCCACAAAATCGACCGCCAGTTCATCCTGCTCCTGGGCCATCCGGCTTTGCCAGCTTTTTTCCTGTTTTTTCATGATCCGCCTCGCTGTCTTTTGACGAATTTTCTGCGAATTACGAACACCACAGGGGATCATAAAGGCTAAAAAAATGGTTGTCAACCGCTTATTTCGACGCCGGCGTCACAAGCTCGTCGTCCTCTGGTTGTCGGGGAGCCAGGGCCGTTTTTGGATGTCCATATCGTCTTTTGGCAGTTCCGTCTATTTTGTCAACCGCCCAGCCGCCAGTATGGCCGCGAAACTCACTGCCGCCGTCTCAATCCGCAGTATCGTATCCGACAATTGCACTTCCCGGCCCCCTGTCTGCCGCAAAAGAGCCTCTTCCTCGGCTGTCAATCCGCCTTCAGGACCGATAAAAGCGATGAAATCCTTTTGACCATCGATTTTTTCCTCAAGAATAGGCCTGGATTTTTCAGACAATCCCCCGAAAAGAATTTCCGTACCCGGATACTCCTCTTTCAGCTTCGCCAGGCTCTGCGGCAAACCCAGCGGCACATCGATTTGGGGCAGAAACAGCCGTTCACACTGTTTGGCCGCCGCTATCGCCAGATTTATATATCGCTGGACGATATTACCTCCCTTGGCCAGTTTCACCGTCCGCTCAAAAACCACCGGGCAGATCCGGTCCGCCCCCAGTTCCGTGCATTTGCTAATCAGCCAATCGAACCGTTCCCCCCTGGCAACACTGGCAGCGATGACAATCCGGCCTTCCGCCCGCCGCTGTTGGACCGTGACTTCATCCACCTCCAGCAGGGCCTTCCGCGACCCGGCCTGTCGAATGACAGCCCTGCCCAGTACTCCCTCGCCATCAAACAGCTCCACCCAGTCCCCTTCCTTCATCCGCATCACATGGAGCATATGATGGGCTTCCGGGCCGGTCATTTCCACCTGGCCGCTTGTTATAGGACTATAATAAAATCGCGGTAAACACATACCTTTGGTTTGACCTATTGATTAGGGGCTGTTTAACACATATTTATTTTTCGGCTGGTTCCGGTCGATAATGCAAATAACAGGATTTTGGGTTATTTATCAACACAAAAATACCATAAAGGGGGGATGCATGAGACATGAAAATGACGGAAGATTTTGGGAAAAAGACAGAGCCGGCTTCTGTGGTCGAAGAGAATTCCGGATTATCCACTACTGCTAACGATATTGAGAATCTTCTCCATGTGATTGATGAATCACTTGATGAACTGCGGGATAAGGTGGATGATCGTTCTCATGCGGTTCCGGTTAACCAGGCGGGATCAGAGGCAGAAGATCGTCCCGTAGCTGAAACACAAGAGGAAAGAATCGACACGACTCAAACGGACAAACTAAATACCGATACAGGCAGCATCGATGATCTGCTGGCGGACTTGGCTGACGAACTCATCGAGGAGGAGGCCAAACCGGCTCCTTCCGCAGCCTCATTGCCCCGACCGGAAAATGCCCTGGCGGTTGGGGTGGACCAGGAATCGATTGAAGAAACCGAAAAGGAAATCGACTCGCTTCTGGCGGATATGGAAACCAGCCTGGAAGCTTCCCCTCCCGATTCGGCGGGATCCGAATCTGTCGGAGGTGGTACTGCCGCGGTTTCTCCCGCAGCACTCCCGGTCGAATCGGAGTCTGAACCTCCGGCTAGCGGCGATATCGACAGCCTTTTAGACAGCCTGACCGCAGAAATGGATAACCTGAACGCGGAAACGGCTATTCCGGATGCCACTGCGCCTTCCTCTGGCCCTGAACCGGAAATTGCGCAGGCGGCGGCAGCGGTTGCCAGTCCTGCCGCCTCTGCCTCTGCCTCTGCCCCTGCTCAGGCGGCGGATCCTCTGCAAACGATAGAGGCGGAAGAAGAAGTCAAGCTGCCTGCCAGCGGTAAAACCGGCTCTCCATTGCCGATACCGCCAATGGAAGAAAAACAGATTCTGGAAGAAGCACCGACCACGGATACCCCTGCTGGGGAATCGGAACATCTGCCGGCTCCAGGTCCTGATGCCGGGCCAAGCCTTCCTATGCCTATGCCCGCCCGGATGCTGGTGTACAGCCTGACAACGATCAACAAGCCATTCGGCTTTCTCTCTGATACCGTTCGCGATACCCTGGGAATTGTCGGTATTTGCACCTGTCTTATCTGCCTGATTCTAATGGCTGTCATAATTTTGGCATAAATCAAGTTTGACGCCGGCGGCAAAACTCTTCGAACCCTTGTTATTGGGGCGCCAGAGCCGTTTTTAGTTGTCCATAACAATATTTGGCGGTTCCGTTACGTTTTTCAAAAAACCCCATATTTTCTTTGACAATCACGCGTATCCATGTTACAAGTTTTCTTCTGACCGCGGCCCCGTCGTCTAGCCAGGTCTAGGACACAGGGTTTTCATCCCTGCAACACGGGTTCGAATCCCGTCGGGGTCATTGATTGTAACTCATTGTTAGTGCTATACTTAGCAAATAAATGACAATCAAGGACTTGCGTTCTTTCTTCAATTTTACCCTGTTTTTCTGACATATCCTGACATTGCTTTTCCTGCGTAGTCTGCACCGGATTCTGCACCGCTTTTTGAAAGTGATCTTCCGTCACTTGCAGGTAATGCTTTGCTGCAACTTGGGGAGAATTAC
>JAKQBU010000202.1 GCA_029573975.1 Planctomycetota bacterium | reverse complement strand
CCGCGTGTTCAACACCCCCATCTCTGAGACGGGGTTCCTGGGGATGGCCGGCGGCGCCGCCGCCCTGGGTATGCGCCCCGTCGTCGAAGTCATGTTCCCCGATTTTGCGCTCATGGCCTCCGACCAGTTGTTCAACCAGATCGGCAAGCTGCGGCACATGTACGGCAATTCCACCGATATGCCGGTGGTGGTGCGGACACGGATCGCCATCGGCTGCGGGTATGGGGGACAGCATTCGATGGATCCGATCGGGATTTTCGGGCTGTTTAGCGGCTGGCATATTGTTTCGCCGTCGAACGCGTTTGACTATGTCGGGCTGTTCAATGCCGCGATGCGGTGCAAGGACCCGGTGGTAGTCATCGAGCACCATGCCCTCTATCCCCGCAAATTTGAGATTCCCAAGGACAATCTGGATTACCTGATTCCCCTGGGCAAGGCCCGGGTGGTGCAGAGCGGTAAGGATATCACCCTGTTATGTTATGGGATTAGTGTGAGCCTGGTTCAGGAGGCAGCGGCGGCTCTGGCGGAGCAGGGCATTGCGGCGGAAGTAATCGACCTGCGGACCCTGAGCCTCTTTGAGCTGGACTATGAGACCATCGGAAATTCCCTGAGAAAGACCAATGTGATGGCGATCATCGAGCAGGCCCCGGCGAGTATGACCCTGGGGCCGCGGATTGCCTGCGAGGTGCAAAAGCGATTCTTCGACTACCTGGACGCGCCCATCGAGACGCTCGGCGGGCTGGACATTCCCAATCCGGTTTCGCGCCGGCTGGAGGCAGCGGCGGTGCCCAACAGTCAGGCTATTCAAAATCTGGCAATGGATCTGGTCAAACGGAAAAGATAAAAAACAAACAGAAATTGGAGAACGACTAGATGATTCAAAGACTGGGGCATGTGGGATTGGGGGTGACGGATATGGAGCGGTCCCTGGCGTTTTACCGCGATTATATCGGCATGACGGTGCTGATGGACCTGGATATTGCCGATGACCGGATCGCCCGGGTGGTGGGGATACCGGGGGCCAAGTGCCGGATTGTGCATTTGAAGCTGGGCGGGACGATTCTGGAATTGTTCCAGTATTCCCAGCCGGCGGGCCGCAATCTGGCGGCGAACATGCAGCAGTGCGACAAGGGGCTGATTCACCTGGGTTTTGAGATACAGGATTTTCACCAGCATCTGGAGGAACTGAAAAAACGCAAGGTCGAGTTCCTCGGCGAACCGGTGGAATTCCGACCGAATGTATGGGTGGTGTATTTTCGCGGGCCGGATGGCGAAGTCTGTGAATTCCGGCAGCAGCCGGAGTAAAAATTTCAAGAGCAGTATGCCGGACTGAGGTTCCTGCTATCGGACGGCCTTAACGCCGCCGCCGGCCTGGGCGCGTTTGACCTCGGCCAGTAGGATGTTTTCTTCGATCATGGTAGTGTCGCCGGGGGTTTCCTGCACCAGGATGCCGTGGGCGGCGCCCCACTGGACGGCGGTCTCCAGATTGTGGCCTTTCAGCAGGGCGGCCAGGACGCCGGAGGTGAAGGAATCACCGCCGCCGGTGCGGTCGGCGATGGGGATGTCTTTCCGGATGGGGGCCTGGTAGAAGGTGTCGGCGGCCACATCGTAGAGGACGGCGGCCCAACTGATTAAATCGGCGTTAGTGGCGCCGCGCCACTGGGTACCGATGAGGCTGAGGTTGGGGAAATCTTTGGCGACCGCCCGGACCGTGCCCTTGTAAGCCTCCAGCCATTCCTCGAAGACGGCTTTTTTGGCGACTTTGGTTTCGTAGCCGAGGGCGTCAAAAATGTCGGAGTCGTTGCCGACGAGAAAACCCAGGTAGGGGGCGATGGACTGGTTGATCTGGCGGGCGATGTTTTTGTCCGGCTGGACCTTGGAACGGTAATTCAGGTCCGCCGCCACGAAGGTGCCATGCCGGTTGGCGGCCTGCACGGCTTCCAGGGCCAGCTCGGCGGAGGTGGGGGAGATGAGGGTGTAGATGCCGCCGGTATTGAAGACGCGGACACCTTCCCTGCCGAAATTCTGGTTCCAGTCGTAGTCGCCGGGGCGAAGCTCGCGGATCGGGGTGTGGGCGCGGTAGTAGCAGGTATTGGAGGGGATCACGCCTTTGCCGTTGTAGGTGAAGTTGATGCCGTTCATGAGCGTGCCCTTCTGGTCGGTGGAGAAGCGGGAGCCGTCGTTTTTGGTGTTGAACCAGATGATTTTGTCGGTGTGGACGCCCGCGGCGCGGAGCTGGTTGCGGATGTTTTTGCCGATCTCATCATCGACCAGGGCGGTCAGGACGCCGGCGCGCAGGCCGAAGGTGTGGGCCAGGCCGCAGGCGACGTTGGTTTCGCCGCCGCCCTGGAAGATGCGCATCATGGCGGCTTTGGGGGTGGGAAGGTCGAACGGGTCGAACCGCAGCATTACTTCACCCAGCGAGAGGCCATCCCACTGACAACTGCCTGCTGATTTAATTTCCTGGTAGCTAATAACTTTCTGTGTCACTTCTGATTCTCCTGTAAATTGGCAAAAACTTTATTTGGCTGATTCCTGTAAAATCCAGACCAGATCCGCTACCTGTTTGGGCACGGGATCGGCGTCCAGCCGCATGGCGAAATTCGCCCGGACTTCCCGGGCAATGGTTTCATAATCTTCTTCGGGTACCCCATATTCTGTCAAACTTTTTTTCAGATGGATGGTTTGAATGAGATTTTCAATGGCGTCGATAGCCCAGTCGGCCAGTTGGTCATCGGATATTTTATCCCGGCAGCCCATGAGGCGGGCGATATGGGCCAGTTTTCCGGTTGCCCCTTGGCGGGAATGGCGCAGGGCGGCTACGGTGACGACAGCCACCGCCTGGCCGTGGGGGATATGGTAGCGGCCACCCAGGACCATGCCGATGACATGGGCGGTGAGGACGGCGTTGGAGGCCAGGGATACCCCTTGCAGGGTATCGGCCCAGGCCATGGCGGCCCGCAGTTCCAGATTGCCGCCGTCCCGATAGACCTTTGGTAAAACTTCGGCGATGATCCGCATGGCTTCCTGAGCACAGAAATTGCTCATCGGATTTTCGGCGTTCGAGAGGTAGCCTTCGAGGGCCTGGGCGAAGGCGTCGAAGCCGGAGGCGGCGGTCAGGGCGGGAGGCATGAGGCGGAGGATTTCCGGGTCGCAAAATGCGGCTTTAGGGTAGAGGTAATCGGAGGCCATAAACCGTTTGAGGCTTTTTTCCCGTTCGGAGACGACGGCGACGCGGCCGATGTGGCTGCCGGTGCCGGAGGTGGAGGT
>JAKQBU010000198.1 GCA_029573975.1 Planctomycetota bacterium | reverse complement strand
GAGGATCTCTCGCTTATGCAGGCGGTGGTTGATCATGTGGCGGTGGCCATGACCCGCATGAAAGAGCAGCAGATCCTGCAGCAGAGCGAGGCGCGATTAAAACTGGCGCAGGTTTCCGCCGGCGCCGGCATATGGGACTGGGATATGGGTACGGGCAAGCTGAAATGGTCCGATGAACTGTTTGGCCTTCTTGGTTTGGACCCTCACCAGGCAGAGGCTAGTTTTGATGGTTGGAAAGCGGTGATCCAATCCGATGACCGGCAATATGCGGAAGAACAGATTCTAGCAGCCATCGAACAACGGATTCCTTTAACGAGCGAATATCGTGTGGTACTGCCTTCGGGTGATATCCGCTGGATCAGCGCTTTGGGCAATACCAGCTATGATGTAGACGGCAAGCCCTTGCGAATGTCCGGGATCTGCCTGGATATCACCGAACGAAAGGATATGGAGCAGGCCCTGGTTGCCAGCGAACGAAAATACCGCGAGCTGATCGATACCGCCAACAGTATTATTATTCGCTGGGACCGCCAGGGGATTATTCACTTTATCAATGAGCACGGTGCACAACTGCTGGGCTATGAAGCGAAGGAATTGACAGGACGGGAGGTATCGTGTCTGGTACCGCAGACCGAGAGCAACGGCGGAAATATTTCTTCTCTGGCACAGGACATCCTCGATCATCCTGAGCGGTACGTTTCGAATACTAATGAGAATCTCAAAAAAGATGGAACCCGTGTCTGGTTCGCCTGGACCAACAAGGCAATTACCGATGAAGACGGAAAGGTTCGGGAGATCCTGGCGGTCGGTAACGATATTACCTCGTTGAAGATAGCAGAGGACGCGTTGCGGGAAAGTAACGAGGAATTGAGCCGGTTCAACCGTGCCGTTATCGGCCGGGAACTTCGAATCATTGAAATGAAAAAGGAAGTCAATCATTTTTGTATGATAACCGGCCAGCCGCCGCGTTACCCCCTTGATTTTGAGAAAGAAGATACCCATGAAAAAAATGAAAACCGAATCGCTTAAAAAATGCCCGACCGGAATCCAGGGCCTGGATGAAATCACTGAGGGCGGGTTGCCGCGGGGGCGGCCGACCTTGATCTGCGGCGCGGCCGGCTGCGGCAAAACCTTGCTGGCCATGGAATTCATCGTGCGCGGGATTACCCAGTTTCAGGAACCGGGCGTTTTCATGGCCTTCGAGGAAAATGCCGAGGAACTGGCCGTCAATGTGGCCTCCCTGGGCATGGATGTAAAAGAACTGATCCGGCAGAAGAAGATGGCCGTCGATTACGTCCATATCGAACGCAGCGAAATCGAAGAAACCGGCGAATACGATCTCGAAGGCCTTTTCGTCCGCCTGGGCTGCATGATTGACGCGATCGGGGCCAGGCGGGTCGTGCTGGATTCCGTCGAGGCCCTCTTCGGGGGATTGCCCAACGAGGCCATATTGCGGGCCGAGTTACGGCGGCTCTTCCGCTGGCTGAAGACCAAAGGGATCACGGCCATCATCACCGGGGAACAGGGGGATGGACATCTGACCCGCCACGGGATGGAAGAATACGTCAGCGACTGCGTTCTCTTCCTCGACCATCGCGTGATCAACCAGGTGGCCACCCGGCGTTTACGCATCGTTAAGTATCGCGGTTCCCAACATGGCACCAATGAATACCCGACGATGATCGATGAAAACGGCTTGTCGGTATTGCCGATCAGTTCCCTGGGCCTTTCCTATCCGGTCAGCACCCGCCGGATCTCCACCGGCATTGCCGACCTGGACGCCATGTTCGGCGGCAAAGGATTTTTTCGCGGCAGCAGTATCCTGCTCAGCGGTTCGGCCGGCACCGGCAAGAGCAGCATGGCAGTCGCCTTTGCCGATCACGTTTGCCGCCAGGGCGAAAAATGCCTGTATTTCTCCTTCGAGGAGTCGCCCGACCAGATCGTTCGCAATATGGGTTCCATCGGCTTCGATCTGGGCAAATGGGTGAAAAAGGGACTGCTGAGGTTTCAATCGGTCCGCCCGACCGTCTTCGGACTGGAATCCCACCTGGTCCATGTCCATAAATTAGTGGAAGACTTTCAGCCGGACACCGTCGTGATGGACCCCATCACCAACCTGGCCAGCATCGGCGAAACCGCCGAAATCAAGGCGATGATGACGCGGATCATCGACTTTTTGAAGACCAACCAGATTACCACGGTTTTTACCAGCCTGACCAGCGCCGGCAGCGCTGTCGAACAGAGTGAGGTCGGAATTTCCTCGCTGATTGACACCTGGCTTTTGCTGCGGCAACTGGAAGTCAACGGAGACCGAAACCGCCTGTTGTATATCCTGAAATCCCGCGGCATGGCCCATTCCAGCCAGGTGCGGCAGTTTTTCCTGACCAATCATGGCATCGAGCTGCTGCCCTCCGCAAAACCATTTACCGGGAAAGGAGTTCCTGATGGAAACCCCAAATAACAACCAGAGTCCTCCCAAAACCCGCAAGGCGGGTAAAACGCTGTGGGAATTGCGTCTGTACGTGGCGGGACAAACGCCCCGGTCGATCACCGCCCTGGCCAATCTTAAAAAGATTTGCCAGGAGCATCTGGCCGGAGAATATCATATTGAAATTATTGATTTATTAAAGCATCCCCAAGTGGCCGCCGGCGACCAGATCGTGGCCGTGCCGACCCTGGTGCGAAAACTGCCGGAGCCGGTGCGAAAAATCATCGGCGATCTTTCCAATACCGAACGGGTCCTGGTGGGACTTAACCTGCGCGAACGACCCGTTCCGGTATAACCCATAGAAGGAGAGTTTTATGAAAGAAAAAAATACCGACCCCATTTCCGGCGATGTATTTGACGAATCGGCAATCTCTGCCGATCAGAAATATGTGCTGCGGCTGTATGTAGCGGGTATGACTCCCCAATCCTCGGAAGCGATTAAAAACATTACGCAGATTTGCGAAGAACATCTCAAAGACCGCTACGACCTTCAGATCATCGACATCTATCAGCGGCCCGGCCTGGCCAGCGGCGAACAGATTATCGCTGCTCCGACCCTGATCAAAAAACTTCCCCAGCCCTTGCGCCGATTCATCGGGAACCTGGCCAACAAGGAGAAAATACTGGTGGGGCTGGACCTGCAACCGAAAAAAGAGTGATGAACCACAAACCAACAACAAAACAGCTTCTCCGGGAAAACCAGGAGCTTCGGCTGCGGCTGGCCGAGGCGGAAGATACCCTCCAGGCCATTTCCGAAGGGGCGGTGGACGCCGTCGTGGTCCATGGCCCCCAGGGCCAGCAGATTTTCACCCTGACCGGCGAAGAGCAGGTGTATCGCCTCCTGGTCGAGACCATGAGCGAAGGAGGCCTGACCGCCACGGCCGAAGGCCGGATTTTATTCTGCAACCAGCGTTTCTGCCAAATGCTGCGCCGGCCCATGGAAGAAATTCTCGGACATTCCATTGAAGAGTTTGTTCAATTATCATCTCACCCAGATTTGGCTGACCTGCTGGCCGCGGCCCGGACCAGACTGTCGAAAAAACATCTGGTATTCACCGCCGGCGACAATACCGCCGTTCCCGTTCAGCTTTCTACCAATATTTTGCATCAGGCCGGTTCCGATAATCTCTGCATGGTCGCCATGGACCTGACCGAGCTGGAGGCCACGAATGAAACGATCCATCTCCTTTCCGTAAAACAGCGGGCCCTCGAAGAAAACGCCGTCCTGCTACGCGACTCCCGCCGCGCCGCCCTCAACCTGATGGAAGATGCCATCGCCGCCCATCAGCAGGCGGACCGGCTCATTATCGACCTGCAAACGGAAATTAACGAGCGCCAACGGGCCGAGGAGGCCCTGCGCCGCAGCGAGCAGCAGATGCAGCAGGCGCTGCGGGTTAGTAACTCCTTTACCTTCGAGTGGGAGGTGGCCAGCGATCAGGTAATCCGTTCCAAAAGCTGCGAAACCGTTTTGAAGCTGAGCGGTGAGGAAGCCGTCCATGATACCGGCCAGCATTATTTCCAGGGGATTCATCCCGATGACCGCGAGAGGTTTGTGCAGACGTTACAGGGACTGACTCCGGCTGCCGATACGTATGCGGTGGAGTACCGGGTGGTCGGCACGGACCATACCGAAGTAATCCTGGAGGAAACCGGCCAGGGCCGCTTCGATGCCGCCGGGAACTTGGAGCGGCTGGTGGGCGTCGCCACGGATGTTACCGCCCGCAAGCAGGCGGAGGAGGCACTGCGGCAAAGCCGCAACGATCTGGCCCGCGCCCAGGAGGTGGGAAATATCGGAAACTGGCGGTTGAATGTCCAGAAGAATGAACTGATCTGGTCGGACCAGAATTATACCATCTTCGGAATCCCTAAAGAGACACCCTTAAACTATGAGATCTTTTTGTCGGCGGTGCATCCGGACGACCGGGTATATGTGAATGAGAAATGGCTGGCCGCACTGCAAGGGGAACCCTATGACATTGAACACCGGCTATTGGTCCATGGACAGATCAAGTGGGTTCGGGAACGGGCGTTCCTGGAATTAGATACCGCCGGCAGTCCGCTGGCAGGTTTCGGAATTACGCAGGATATTACCGCCATAAAGAAATTTGAAGAAGAAATAACCAGTTTGGCCAAATTTCCCTCCGAAAATCCGCATCCGGTTTTACGAATCTCCAGCCAGGGAGAAATATTGTATGCCAACGGACCGGGAACTATCGTTTTGGAATATTGGCAGCGGCAAGTGGGGCAAACGGTTCCGGATGCCTGGCGCCAATTGGTGGCCGAGGTAATCCGCAGCGGGAGGGACCGGGTAGAAGAAATCCGGCACCGGGACCATACTTATAGTCTGGTACTTACGGCCATTGCCGGCATGAATTATATGAATATTTACGGCCGGGACATCACCGCCCAGCGAAAGGCCGAACAAGCGTTGCAGCAATCCCATGATCAGTTACAGGCCAAGGTCCGGGAGCGGACGGCTGAGCTGGGCCGCATGGTGAAAATTTTACAGGATGAAGTCAGACAGCGGATACAGGTTGAAAACCAACTGCGGGAAAGATCGGAAATACTCGATGCCTTCTTCTCGCATTCTCTGACTCCGTTGGTGATTCTGGACCGCAGGTTCAATTTTGTCCGGGTGAATGAGGCCTACGCCCAGGGCTGTCAGCGTGAGATATCGGAATTTACCGGACAGAATCATTTTGATCTTTATCCTCATGCCGAGAACCAGAAAATCTTTGAAACAGTGGTGCAAACCCGAGATCCTTATCAGGCAACCGCCAAACCGTTTACCTTCCCCGACCATCCGGAATGGGGGGTGACCTACTGGGACTGGAATCTGAATCCGCTGCTGGATGAAACCGGGGAAGTGGAATACCTGGTGTTTTCCCTCCGCGATGTCACCCAGCGTAAACAGGCGGAATTGGCCCTGCAGGAGAGCGAGGAAAAATACCGGCATTTGGTGGAACTCCTGCCGGAAGCTGTCTTTGTGATCAGCCAGGAGAAAATTACCTATTTTAACCAGGCGGCCTTGAATATTCTGAAAGCCGCCGGTGAGGAACATGTGCTGGGGACTTCGATCCGGGAATTTGTACTACCGGCTTCGATGGAATACTTGAACGAAATTCTGCAGAACGTATACGAACATCGCGAAAAAATTGCTCCCCGGGAAATACAGGTAAAATGCCTTGACGGTTCGTTGGTGGAGGCGGAGATTTCGGCTTCCCCGATTCAACTGAGCGGGATTCCCGGTGATCTGGTGATTTTCCGTGATATCACCGAACAAAAATACCAGCAGCAACTGATTCGTCAAAGTGAGATGCGGTTAAGTGAAGCCCAGCACATTGCCCATCTGGGCAATTGGGAATGGGATCTGGCCAGTGATGAAATCTGGTGTTCGGACGAGGTGTATCGGATTTTCGGGCTGGCGCCACAGGAAACCAGGCTAACTCTGGATATGATTCTGGAACAAACGCATCCGGAAGACCGGGTTCTGGTCCGGCAGGCCATGGCGGAGGCCAGGTATCAGCGGAAAGGCTTTCTTTTATACCATCGGATTGTGCTGGCGGATCAGACGGAACGGATCGTGCAGGTACGGGCGGAACATCATGAGCAGTCCCCGGTGCAGCAGCCGGGCCTGAGGGGTACCATTCAGGATGTCACGGAACAGAAAAAAAATGAAGCAGAGCTACGCGAGAGCCAGCGGAAACTGCGCAGTCTGGCCGCCGAACTGGAAAAAGTCGGAGAAAAGGAACGGCGGCAAATCGCCGTCGATCTGCATGATTCCATCGGGCAAATTCTGGCTTTTTCCGCCCGGGAACTCAAAGGCCTCCAGAAGATTTTACCGGAACATTTCAGCCAGACCGTACAGGAAGTTACCCGGCAACTGGACCTGGCCGTCAAACAAACCCGTACCTTAAGTTTCGACCTGAGTCCCAGCATCCTGTATGATCTGGGTCTGGAGCAGGCCCTGGAGGAATTGACCGAACGGTTTTCCGCTGAGAAAAAAATTAGCTGTACCTATGAAAGTGACGGCCTGAGAACGCCGCTGGACGAATCCATGAAGATTATTTTATATCGAGCGGTGCGGGAATTGCTGGTCAATGTGAGCAAACATGCCCAGGCCACGCGGGTAAGGGTTTCTCTGCGCTGCGGCGAGCAGCAGATGCAAATCCGGGTGGAAGATAATGGGCAGGGCCTGGGGTTGCCAGCTCCCGAGATTCTGACGAAACAAGATAAGGGATTCGGCCTGTATAGCATCAGCGAGCGGCTGGATCACATCGGCGGAAAATTAGAGATGGAATCGGCTCCCGGCCGGGGAGTAAAAGTCCTATTAACCGTTCCTCTGGCAATGGAACTAAACCTTTTATAGAAAGACAGATATGAATATCAAAGTGGTATTAGCGGATGATCATGCGATTGTCCGTCACGGTTTAAGCCGGGCGTTTCAGCAGGAAAAGGGCCTGGAAGTAGTAGGCCAGGCCCAGGACGGACTTTCTCTGGTAAAGCTGGTGGAGGAATTGTCGCCGGATGTGGTGGTGATGGATATATCCATGCCGGATCTGAACGGAATCGAGGCGACACGGCGGATTACGGCCGCTCATCCGAAAATCAAAGTGATCGGCCTTTCCATGCATTCCAGTGACAAATACGTCCGGGAGATGTTCAAAGCAGGAGCCTGCGGCTATCTGCTGAAGGATTGTCCCTTTGATGAACTGGTGGAGGCAATCCGGATTGTGGTAAATGGCAAAAAGTACATCAGCCCCTCGATTGGGGATACGATTATCAAAGACTATCTGACCAAACCCGACCAGGAATCCGCCTTTTCGATCTTGTCGGCCCGGGAGCGGGAAGTCTTGCAGCTTTTGGTGGAAGGCCATACGACCAAGCAGGTCGGCCAGCGGCTGGGGATCAGCCCCAAGACGGTCGAAGTCCATCGCACCAACATCATGGAAAAACTGAAGATGGACAATATCGCCCAACTAACCAAGTATGCCATCCAGGAAGGCCTGACCGCACCGGAACCCTGATTGCTTGGAGTAGTGGTTCACCTATCTCTAAAAATATCGATGAAGTCGGGCTATATTACTCGGCAGACTCTCACCGGCTACGTTGGACAGGTTGCGTTGGAAGCCTTGATACGATATTGTATCGGGGTTTGTTGGGACTGGTTTTCCAGCGTTATCCTTTTGGTAAAGCTGGTGGCATGAGGTTTCACGGTTGGGGAATTTTCCTGATTTTGTAAATCGGTCGCCGCCCTTTCCGTTGGCCGCGGCGACCGATTGCTGCTCCGGCTTACCTTACAGGTATCCGTCTCATCCTCTCCGTCCCGGAAAACTCAATACGCTGCTTTTCGGCGGCGCAGTGTCAAAACGGCGCCTCCCGCCAGAAGCACCAGGGTGAACGGCTCGGGTACGATCGGATTGTTGGTATCCTGGAAAAAGCTGAAGGTCCGGAGATTGTCGCCATCCAGGCCGCCCGGTTGGGGTGGAATCGTGGTAAACTCATCGTCAAAGCCCGGCAGGTACAGGAAGGCAACATTCAAATAGCGAAATTCATCGCCGACCGCGGGGGCCGCGCCGACGGCCACAAAGCTTTCATATCGGACAAAGGTATCAAAGGGCGGCTCGGCTCCCAAATATTCAAAATCCCTTCCCCGAAACGAATCCGGGGTGCCGAAGTTCCCGTTGAAGGTACGGTCAAACATCACCCCGACATTAGCGGCGTCCGGAGCCGCAAACCCATCCAGACGAAAACCGCTCAGCAAGCCCTTGCCGCCCTGATAGATGAGGGTCCAGGGATTGCCGAAGGTATCGCCGGACTCGGACAGCGACCAGTCACCCCCTACACCTGTAGCGGCGCCGGAATCCACGCCCGTGGTTGCCCAGAGGACGGTTTCGGGAGGGGCCGCCGTGAAAAACACGGTTACCGACATGCCGGCCATTTCCGAGCCGGTGGTCTGGTAATCGCTAACGGCGGGAATAACCTCTCCCGGGAGGGGATTTTCGGAATGAATCACAATGGCCTGCGAAATTCCAGCCACAGCCAAAATAAGCATCCCAGCTAAAACAATTTTACTTTTTCCATTTTTCATAATACTCTCCTTGCGCCGTAACGGCTGTTAAAATAAAAT
>JAKQBU010000638.1 GCA_029573975.1 Planctomycetota bacterium | reverse complement strand
AAGACGATGGCAGATGCCTTTGACAAGGTCGGCAAGGATGGGGTGATTACCATCGAAGAAAGCCGGACGATGGAGACGTTTGTGAAGGTGGTGGAGGGGATGCAGTTTGACCGTGGGTATCTGTCTCCCAATTTTATTACCAACCAGGAAAACATGACCTGCGAACTGGAAAAACCGCTGATCCTGATTTATGAAGATAAGATTACTTCGATCCAGAAGCTGATACCGCTGCTGGAAGAACTGGCCAAGAGCAAGCGGTCGCTGCTGATTATCGCCGAGGATATCGAGGGGGAGGCACTGGCGACGCTGGTGGTGAACAAGCTGCGGGGGATATTGAATGTGGCGGCGGTGAAGGCGCCCGGGTACGGCGACCGGCGGAAGGCCATGCTGGAGGATATCGCGATTCTGACCGGCGGCAAGCCGATTTTCAAGGATTTGGGGATCGAGCTGGATACGGTAACTGCCAAGGACCTGGGAACAGCGGTTAAGGTAACGATTGATAACGATAATACCACTCTTATCGAAGGGGCCGGCAAGAGTGCGGCCATCAAGGGCCGGATTGAGCAGATCCGCCGCGAGATTGAAACCACGACCAGCGATTACGACCGGGAGAAGCTGCAGGAGCGGCTGGCCAAGCTGGCCGGCGGGGTGGCGCAGATCAATGTGGGGGCGGCCAGCGAGGTGGAGATGAAAGAGATCAAGGCCCGCGTGGAAGATGCGTTGCATGCGACGCGGGCGGCGATTGAGGAAGGGGTGGTTCCGGGCGGCGGGGTGGCGCTGCTGCGGTGCCGGGAAGCGGTACCGGCTCTGAAGCTGAAAGGCGACGAAAAGACCGGTGCCCAGATTGTGTATGACGCCCTGAAGATGCCGCTGTGGCATATTGCCGATAACGCCGGGGAACAGGGCAATGTGGTGGTGCATAAGGTGAGCAAGGGGAAAGACGGCTTTGGTTTTAACGCGGACAAGATGGTCTATGAAGATCTGGCGAAAGCCGGGATTATCGATCCGGCCAAGGTGGTGCGGACGGCGCTGCAGAATGCCGCCAGCGTGGCGGGTCTGCTTTTGACCACGGATGCCGTGATTACCGAAAAGCCCAAGGAGAAGGCGGCGGCCGGCGGCGGCCCGGGTATGGGCGGCGGCGGCATGGGCGGCATGGGCGGTATGGGAGGGATGGGCGGCATGGACGGCATGGACATGATGTAATCGATTCAGTGGATACGTTATACCCGTATAGAGAACAGACAGAACCAATAAAAAGTAAATGGAGTTTACAATATGAAGATCAAACCGTTAGATGACAGAGTGTTGGTAAAACAGGGCAGTGCAGAAGAGAAGACCGCCGGCGGGATCGTGCTGCCGGATTCGGCCAAGGAAAAGCCGCAGCGGGGAACGGTGGAAGCGACCGGTCCGGGCAAGCTGCTGGACAGCGGCGAGCGGGGCGCGATGTGCGTGAAAAAAGGGGACGTCGTTTACTACGGCAAATATGCCGGCAGTGAAGTGGAAATCGACGGGGAGAAGTTTGTGATACTGCGGGAGAGTGAAATCTTAGCGATAGTGGAAAAGAAGTAACCAATATAAACCTTTAACGGGAGTCAATAGTAATGGCCAAACAAATGATGTTTGATGAACAAGCCCGCCGCGAGATACGCGAGGGCCTGCTGCAGTTGTCCCACGCGGTTAAGGTAACGATGGGGCCGACGGGGCGCAATGTGGTGCTGCAAAAAAGCTGGGGTTCGCCGCGGGTGACCAAGGATGGCGTGAGCGTGTCCAAGGAGATCGAGCTGCCCGAACCGTTCCAGAACATGGGTGCGAAGATGGTCAACCAGGTGGCGAGCAAGACCTCGGATACCGCCGGGGACGGCACGACGACGGCGACGCTGCTGGCGGAGGCGATTTACACCGAGGGTTTGAAATACGTGGCGGCCGGGGTTAATCCGATGGCGCTGCAGCGCGGGATTAACAAGGCGGTGGCGGTGGCGGTGGATTCGATCGCCAAGCAGAGCAAAAAAGTGAAGGGCAGCGACGACATAGCGAAAGTCGGTGCTATTTCCGCCAATAACGATCCGGAGATCGGCAAGCTGCTGGCGGAGGCGATGGAGAAGGTGGGGCAGAACGGCGTGATCGAGGTGGAAGAAGGCAAGGGGTTGCAGACCGAGCTGGAAGTAGTGGAAGGGATGCAGTTTGACAAGGGCTATTTGTCGCCGTACTTCATGACGAAGGCGGACACGCTGGAAGCGGTTTTGGAAGACTGCTATATCCTGATTCATGAAAAGAAGCTGGGCAATCTGCGGGAAATGATTCCGCTGATGGAAAAAATCGTGGGAACGGGCAAGCCGCTGCTGATCATCGCCGAGGATGTGGAAGGCGAGGCGCTGGCGGCGCTGGTGATCAACAAGCTGCGTGGCGTGCTGAAAGTATGTGCCGTGAAGGCGCCCGGATTCGGGGATCGGCGCAAGGCGATGCTCGGCGATATTGCCGCGGTGACCGGCGGCCAGTTAATCAGTGAGGATCTGGGGATCAAGCTGGAGAATATCGAGATGTCCCAGTTGGGGCAGGCCCGGCGGGTGGTCGTCAGCAAAGACAACACTACCATTGTGGAAGGGGCCGGCAAGAAGAAAGACATCCAGGCGCGGATAACCCAGATTCAGTCGCAGATCGAGAAAACGACCAGCGATTACGACCGGGAGAAGCTGCAGGAACGGTTGGCGAAGCTGACCGGCGGGGTGGCGGTGGTGCGGGCCGGCGCGGCCACGGAAACGGAGATGAAGGAACGCAAGGACCTGCTGGAAGATGCGCTCCATGCCACACGGGCGGCCACCGAAGAGGGGGTCGTGCCCGGCGGCGGAGTGACATTCCTGCGGGCGATCAAGGCGGTGGCCCAGGCCAGGAAAGACATCGAAGGCGATGAGGCGCTGGGATTTGATATCATTGCGAAGGCCCTGGTGTATCCGACCCGGCAGATAGTGGATAACAGCGGTCTGGATGGAATGATGGTGGTATCGGAACTGCTGGAGCAGAAAGGTTCGGCCGGTTACGATGCGGCCAAAGGGCAGTATGTGGACATGTTCGAGGCTGGGATTATCGACCCGGCCAAGGTGGCCCGCTGTGCCCTGCAGAATGCGGCGAGTGTGGCCGGCCTGATGCTGACCACCAATGTACTGGTAACCGACTTGAAAGACGAGAAGGAGCCGGTGGCCGGCGCTGTGAGCTAATATTTGGGAACCGTACCCGCGGTTGTGGTTGTTTTTTAGCCGGTCGGATTTTTCGGCTGGCCGGAGAGCGGTTGTGAAACCGACAACCGGAAATCGCGGGTGCGGTTTTTCCCTATCCGCAGGTACGGTGGCCCGCAAGAGGGATGATGAAACGAAATGAGTACGCAAGGCGTACCGAACCATAGAGTTAGGAACCTATACGTCAAAAACCCGTGATACAGGCGGGCTAAAAAATGAGTGCGATGTCAACCGCCAAACGTGATTATTATGAGGTTCTGGGAGTCGAGCGCAGTTGCAGTGCGGACGACATCAAGCGTGCGTACCGCCGAATGGCCTTGAAATATCATCCGGACAAGAATCCCGATGATAAGGAGGCGGAAACGAAGTTTAAGGAATGCGCGGAAGCCTACGAGGTGCTCAGCGATCCGGCGAAGCGGCAGCGGTATGACCAGTATGGGCACGAGGGTCTGCGCGGCGCGGGCATGCATGATTTTTCCCATATGGGATTTGAAGACATTTTCAGCATGTTCGACGACATACTGGGCGGCGGGATGTTTGGTGGGCGGCGGGGCCGGCGGGCCAGCCAGGCCGCGCGGGGGTACGACATTGAAACGCAGATCGAGCTGGAGCTGAAGGAGATCCTGGCGGGGGTGGAAAAAACGATCGAGTTCAAGCGGAAGGATGTGTGCCCGCATTGCAGCGGCAGCGGGGCGGAACCGGGCCATGCCCCCCAACCCTGCGGCCTGTGCAACGGGCAGGGACAGGTGGCGCAGACGGGGATGGGGGGACTGTTCCGGATGGTGACGACCTGCCCGCAGTGCCAGGGCAGCGGGAAGAAGATTACACATCCCTGCAAGGAATGCCGGGGCAGCGGGCGGGTCCACAAGACGCAGAAGGTGTCGATCAAGATTCCGGCGGGGGTGCGGGACGGGCAGGCGATCCGGGTGAGCGGGGAGGGGGAGCCGGGCCAGCGGGGCGGTCCGCGCGGCGATTTGTACTGTTATATCAAGGAGAGAACGCATCCGTTTCTCATCCGGAATGAGGATGACCTGGTGATCCGGCTGCCGATCGGATTCAGCCAGGCGGCGCTGGGTGCGGTGGTGGAGGTGCCGTCGCTGTCGGGGCGGGAAAAGCTGGCGATCCCGGCGGGGACGCAGCACGGGACGGTGCTGCAAATAAAGGGACAGGGAATGCCCCATCTGCAGACGGGGCGGCGGGGGTCGCTGCTGGTGCAGATTCTGGTGGAGATTCCCAAGAAGCTGAGCAAGGAGCAGGAAAAGCTGCTGCGGCAGTTTGCGGAGACGGAAGACAAGACGGTGCTGCCGGAGAGCAAGGGATTTTTTGACAAGTTGAAGGATTATTTTGCCGGTTTGAATGAACCGGAAACGAAGGAAGAATAAGGAAGAACCAACAGCCATGAAGGAATCTGACAGCCCCAAGGAAAAACCGGAAAAGGAAACCGGGTCCCAGCCGTCGGAAGCGGCGGCGGAGGATGCCGAGCAGATTCGCCAGCAGATGCTGCGGATTGCGGCGGACTATCAGAACTACCAGAAGCGGACCGGGCGGCTGATCGAGCAGGCCGGGCAACTGGCGGAAGAGAAGCTGGCGAAGGAACTGCTGCCGGTGCTGGATAATTTTGAGCATGCGCTGGCGAAGGGCGGCCAGTCGCCGGAAGGGGATACGCTGCTGCAGGGCATACGAATTATTTACGACCAGTTCCTGGCGGTACTGCGGCGGCATGGTCTGGAGCGAATCGTGGTGCAGGAGGGGGAGGGTTTTGATCCGTCCCGGCACGAAGCCATGCTGCACGAAATCCATGAACAATATCCCGAGCATTCCGTGGTGCGGGAGCTGGCGGCGGGGTATCGGATGAACGAACGGACGCTGCGGCCGGCGAAAGTTTCGGTCAGTAAAAAACCGGCGTCCACTCCGCCGCCGGAGGAAACGGAATCACAGCAAGAAAAAGAAGAGCAGGACGAATAAATTTTTCTGTCCTGGATTACAAGGAAAGGTTTGTAGTATGCCGACCTATGAATATCAATGTCCCGATTGCAACCATGTGTTTGAGGAGTTTCAGTCTATTACGGCCAAACCCCGGCGGGACTGTCCCGTCTGCGGGGGCAAAAAAGTCAAGCGACTGATCGGTGCCGGGTCCGGGCTGATTTTCAAGGGCTCGGGATTCTATCAAACCGATTATCGCAGTGAGAGTTATAAAAAAGCGGCCAGCGCCGAGAGTTCCGGTTCGACGCCGGCCAAAGACAGTACCTCGGAGAGCAAGGCGGGCAAGGCGGCTGGGGAGAGCAAACCGGCCAAATCCGGCTCAACCCAGGCCAAGGACCCGGCCTGATTCGGAAAAATCATGGAGGGGAGCGATTTCGTGCGATTGGGAGCCGGAAATAAGGGGGAATTTTTTATTGAAAAGGCGGCGGGGGGCTGTTATACTATTTAAGTTGCATATTCAGCGCTTCCTGGCGAAGCTCATGGCTGTAATGGTTCGATTGAGAAACACTGGTATATCCATTGTGACAGTGGATTGGTAAGCGAAAGGAGATCTCTCATGTCGGAACAAGGGAAACAAAGATGCAGTGAATTCGAGGACTGGTGTGCCGGTCTGCCTTTTCTGAGGATTTTTCGCTGTTTTCGGATTGCCGCTCAGCCGGGCAAGATGATATTGGCCTTGATCGGGGTAACGCTGGTCTGCCTGACCGGCTGGGTGATGGACTGGCTGACGCCGGTTTCGTACCGTGCGGTGGTGAGCGGATCGCCTGCGGGGGGGATGGAGACTTCGCGCAATGAGCTGGAGGCGTATGTAAGCGGGGAGTACAAAATGGGTGGGGCAAGTCTGGAAACATATAAAAATTCCCTTGGCGGGGAAACCGAAGCAGGTTTGCGGCAGTGGCTGGTGTCGGGAACCCTGCAGGAAATGTTTCCGTCGGCGGACAGCATGGGCCTGGGTGAGGTCCGCTCGAAAGTAAAAAGTGAATATGCGGACAAAAAAGAGCAGGCCCTTTCGGTTTTAAAGAAGATGTATAAGAAGCGGTCGGAAGCGGTGGAGAAGGATTACCAGGCCAGTCTGGAATATGAAGGGGAAGCTTCCAAGAGGCAGGCCAGGCTGGATCGGGATCGGGAGAGGGAGTCGCTGCAGGAGGCCTATGCCGGGTTATTTTCCATGGTAGTGGGCGGCGGGGGCAACGCAGTCTCCGCGATCGGGTGGGTGGATTATTTGATCCAGGAAGATGCGGCGATCCAGGATGTGGAGCAGCGAAAGACGGCGGTGAAAAATTCCCGGCAGGCGGTTCATCAGGCGATTCAACTGGCCCAGGCGCGGGAGATGGTGCGGGCCAGCGAGGGACAGGGGATCTTCCGCTGCCTGGCGGAATTTAATGCCAGGTGTTTTCATCGGGCGGTGGCGGCGCTGGTATGGCAGCAGGATTTTAGGCAGGTTGGTGCCTGTTTCTGGCAGTCGGCGAAGAGTATATGCTGGCTGGCGCGGTTTCATCCGGTATTCGGCGTAGTATTTCTGGCGGCCTGGCTGGCGATCTGGGCACTGATCGGCGGGGCGATCTGCCGGATAACGGCATTGAAGGTGGCCCGGGATGAGCAGATTGGTCCGATTACCGCTTTGCGGTTCAGTGCGTCCCGGTTTGTGAGCTTTTTGTGCGCCCCGCTGGTGCCGCTGGGGATTCTGGCTGTGATTGCGGTGCTGACCGGATTGGGCAGCCTGTTGGGCGCCATTCCCGTGGTGGGGGAAATCCTGCTGGGGATTTTCCTGGGCCTGGGCTTGGTGGGCGGATTTGTGTTTGCCCTGATTGCCATCGGGCTGGTGGGCGGGTCGCCGCTGCTGTATCCGACGATTGCGGTGGAGGGGTCGGATAGTTTTGACGCCATCAGCCACTCGTTCAGTTATTTGTTCGGCCGGCCCTGGCGGATGGGTTTTTATGCCGTGGTGGCGGCGGTGTATGGGGCGATTTGTTATCTGTTTGTGCGGTTCTTTGCCTTTCTGATGCTGGCTTCGGTGCACCGGATGGTCGGCTGGGCGGTGAACTGGGACAGGTCATCCGGGAATTTTCTGCGCGGCAAGCTGGATATGATCTGGCCGGCTCCTACTTTTGTGGACCTGAATCCTGCGATTCACTGGGCCGGCCTGAGCGGCAGCGAGATGTTCAGTGCCTTTTTGATCTGCCTGTGGGTCTGCCTGATTGTGGGGCTGGTCATCTCGTTTGTGGTCAGCTTTTTCTTTACGGCCAATACCACCATTTATTTTCTGCTGCGTAAGCGGGAAGACGGGACGGATCTGGAAGATGTATATCTGGAGCAGAAGGTGGAAGAGCTGATGGCGGATGAGAATAAACCGGAATCGGCGGCCCCGCCGGCCAGTCCGGAAGCGCCGCAGACACCAACAGAGAATGGCGGGGGAACTGAACCGAAAAACGAATAAGAGAAATACCTTCTTAAAGGGAAATCAAGGTCTTCCCGGCTGGGAAGGCCTTTTTTTATGGGTTAGAAGGTTAAGAGGCAGTGGAGATCGTAACCGGGCAGGCGGCTGCGGCCTTTGAGAAAGGCCAGTTCGATGAGGAACGAGAGGCCGAGGATTTTGCCGCCGAGTTTTTCCACCATTTGGCAACTGGCCTGCATGGTGCCGCCGGTGGCCAGCAGATCATCGACCATGAGGATTCGCTGGCCGGGCTGGACGGCGTCGGCGTGCATTTCGAGGGTATCGGTGCCGTATTCGAGGGCATATTCCTGGCGGATGGTCTGGGCCGGCAGTTTATGGGGTTTGCGGACGGGGACGAAGCCGCAGTTCAGTTCGCGGGCGATGGCGGTTCCCAGGATGAAGCCCCGGCTTTC
>JAKQBU010000637.1 GCA_029573975.1 Planctomycetota bacterium | reverse complement strand
CGGGAGGCCGCCGATCCCCCGGACCTGGATGTCGAAAAATTCCGGCTCAACGATCGGAATTTTCACAATCTCCTGGCCCAGGAATGCGGCAACATCATCTTATCGATGATCAGCTCTATTCTGACCGGCCTTTTCTATTCGGCGGTCTGGAATCTTCCCAAGCGAAATATACCCGCTATCATCAAACAGCATCAGGATATCCTGAATGCCGTCAAACAGAAAAACAGCCAATTGGCCCTGACCACTACCGCCAGCCATCTGCAGGAAGCCATCGATTTCATCTTCAAAAATCCCCAGCGGAATCCCTAACCTTCGATGCCGGCCTCACCTTTGGATAAATTTCATCCTTTCCCATAAAAATAACTTGCCATCATGACAACTTTTAGGCAGAATTCGGTTTTCTGGACCGAAAATGCCAAACGAAAGGAGCCGTTTATGACAAAACCAGTTAATCCTTCCCAAAACAGTTCTTACGCCTTCTTTGTGGCTTTCATTGCCGCAGTAGGCGGCTTTCTCTTTGGTTATGATTTGGCAATCATCGGCGGAGCCAATATCTTTCTACGCGACTACTTTTCTCTTTCCGAAGCAGGTTTTGGCTTCACAAGTTTGGGCTTTACTACCGCCAGCGCTGCCTATGGTTGTATCCTAGGCCCCATCTTCGGTTGGGCACTGTGTGACAAATTCGGACGGCGAAACACCCTCGTTACCGCTTCTATTCTTATTGGAATCAGTGCCATCATTACCGCCATCGCTAATGATATATATACTTTTAATATTTTCCGAATTATGGGCGGTGTTGGTGTGGGACTATGTTCTATTGGCTCGCCGATGTATATTACTGAAATATCTCCTGCACGAAAGCGGGGTGCTCTGGGCGTTATGTACCAGTTGGCAATCGTAGTTGGTTCAGTGCTAGCCGCCTTTGCCGCATGGGCTTTGGCCAAATATTTATCAGAAAATATTTCCTGGCGCTGGATGTTCGCTTCCATCGCAGCGGTGGCTTTTCCTTTTGCGATTATGCTTTGCCTCCTGCCCAAAAGCCCCCGCTGGCTGGTCATGAAAAATAGGGAAGCAGAAGCCTTGAAGGTGCTGGCTAAAATTGACGGTGTTGAATATAGCCAAACCGAATTGGTGGAAATTAAAAATTCCCTGCAAACAGAATCCGGCAAACTCTCTGACCTCATTAAACCGGGTTTCCGTATCGCATTAGTGGTAGGATTACTGCTGGCATTTTTCAATAACTGGACCGGCTGGAGCGGACTGGGAGGGTATATCCCCTTTCTTTTCCAGAAAGCAGGTGTTTCGGATCGCGCGGAAGCAATTTTGCAATATGTCTTTGCCTATGGCATAATGGGCATTTTTACCGTCGCGGCCTGTTTCCTGGTAGATCGGTTCGGCAGAAGACCTCTTTGGTTTTTTGCTTCCCTTCTGATGATCGGAGCAACCGCCCTGGTTGGCATGGTCTTTTATTTCAATATCACTAATCCGTTCGTTATCCTGCTAGCCATCTCGGTTTGCGCTATTCCTCATGCCCTGGCTTTGGGACCACTACCCTGGCTGATGATGTCGGAAATTTTCCCAACGCACCTGCGGGCCAAAGCGGTAGCCGTTACCACCGCTTTTGTTTGGGTCAATATTTCCTTGGTCGCAACTGTTTTTCCCATAATATCGAGTTATTCAGAAAAAAACCTTCCGATCCATAATACCCCGACTATAACCTCTTCAACAATTTCTCTGAATGATACAAATCCAGACACCATCACGGACTCCAACAACAGTTTTATCACCGCAGGTTTTCAGCCGGATCAAAAAATCAATGTCAGCGGTGCCTTGAATCGTAAAAATAACTATTCTTTTACGATTGCAGCAGTAACCGAAAATACCATCACTCTTTCGGAAAAAGACACGCTAATAAATGAATCATCTGGAAAACCGATCAAGTTGCATGTTGGTTCGGTCGCATTAACGTTCTGGCTTTTCTCCGTCATTTGTGTTTGCGCCTTCTTCTTCGGCATCAAACTGCTGCCCGAAACCAAAGGCAAAACCCTCGAACAGATCGCCGAACAATGGCGAAAGCATTAATACCCAGCCTGCGGAAGAGCTTCAGGCCACCTCTAAAAATCTTTTTATCCAAGCCCCGACCGTGAGGGAGGGGGTAAAGGGTATCGTTTTATTTGGTATTTCAAATTTCAGAGTGAACTTTAGCTAAATTTTCTCGCTCGGCCCCATCCCCACCACCGTCATCCGGTCCAGCGGATACTCCGCCAGCAGTTTCCGGATATCCTCGCCGGTGATACCCTGCACCGTTGCCAGATCCTCCGCCTGGCTGCGGTATTCCTGCCGGTAGATCCAGTTGAATCCCAGCGGCACCAGTCGACCCATCGGCAATTCCCCGCTTAATGTCAGCGACGAGGCAATCTTGTTCTTGCTGGCCGCCAGCTCCGCCTCCGTCACCCCCTCCGCCTGCACCTTCCGAAAACACTCCTGCACAATCCCCATCACCTGCTCCGCCTTCGCCGGATCGCACGAAATGTAGGTAAACAATGCCCCCGTCCCGTCCATGGAATCACAATCCATATCCGCCGAATCCGCCAGCGCCGTGTCAATCAGCGCCCAGTACAGCCGCGACCCCGAATCATCCCCAATAATATTCGCCAGCACACTGGCCGCAAACCGACTCGGATCCTGACTCGACGGCGCTGCCGTCATCAGGCAGATATGTTCCCGCATCATCTTCTCCTGTGGTACGATCTCCCGCCGGCCGCTTCCCCGGGAATCCCCCAGCCCCCGCCGCGGCGAAAAAGCCTTCCAGCCC
>JAKQBU010000133.1 GCA_029573975.1 Planctomycetota bacterium | reverse complement strand
ACGCCCCCTCGACGGCAGAAATCCAGAAGACGTTCGATTTGACGAAAGAGTTTATCGAGACGACGCGGTTGGATCAATGCCGGATTGATGTAACCGAACAGGTTATGCAGAAACAAGAAACCGAACTGGTAAGGAGTGCCTAAGTGCAGTTATATTCACCCTGGGCCCTGGTATTGCTGGCATTGGTGCCGCTGCTGTTCTTTCTAGCGCGGCGCCGGGGGGGGCGGGCGAATCTGCGTTTTTCGTCGCTGCGGAATATCCGGCAGGCGGGCGTTTCGTGGCGAATCCGGTTCCGTGGGTTGTTGCGGCTGGCGCGAATCCTGTGCATCATTCTACTGGTATTGGCGCTGGCGCGGCCGCGCCAGGGGAGCAAGCACAGCATTGAATCGACCAGGGGAGTGGTGATGGAGCTGGTGGTGGACCGTTCGGGCAGTATGCAGACGGAAATGGAATACCAGGGCAAGCGGCTGAACCGGCTGGAGGTGGTCAAGCTGGTGCTGGCAGATTTTATTGGGGGCGGCAGCGGGTTGGAAGGCCGTCCGAATGATCTGATGGGACTGGTGAGTTTTGCCCGTTATGCCGACACGATTGCGCCGCTGGTTCATTCTCAGGATGCCCTGCTGGGTTTTTTGAAGCAGGTTCAACTGGTCACGAGGGAAGATGAAGATGGTACAGCTATCGGTGATGCCCTGGCGCACGCGGCGGCGCGGCTGCATACGGCGGCGGTGGATATAGCCCGGCGCAATGCTGCGTTACAGGCGGAGAAGCCGGCTGACGAGGAGCCGCAGATCAAGCCGGACTTTGAAATCCAGAGCAAAGTCATTGTGCTGCTGACGGACGGACGGTATAATTACGGGAAATATAAACCGATGGAAGCGGCGGAACTGGCGAAAAAATGGGGGATTAAGATTTATACCATCGGTATCGGCGGCGGTGAATCGTTTATGCGTATCCAAACTCCCTTTGGGGAACAATTAATCCCCACGCGGCAGGAATTGGATGAGGGACTGCTCAAGGAAATTGCCCAGGCGACCGGTGGTTTTTACAGCCGGGCGGATAACGCGGAGGATTTGCGGCAGATTTGCGAGAAAATCGATCAGGAAGAAAAAACGGAAATCGAATCAGTGGAATACAGCCAGTATGAGGAGAAATTCAGCCCGCTGGCGCTGGGGGCTTTAGCGGCCCTGCTGGCGGAGATAGCCTTAAGCTGTACTTTATTCAGGAAGATACCATAAGAGCGGAGTATGGAAGAAAATTTTCGACTGGACAATTATAATGTGTTGTGGCTGCTGTGGCTGCTGCCCTTTTTAGCTGGGCTGTACGGCTACAGCTTCTACCGGAAAAAGCAGGCGTTGCGTCAATTTGCCGACAACGAGATTTTGCAGCGGATCAATTTGAATGTCAGCCGCAAACGCCAGATTGGCAAGGCGGCGCTATTGCTGGCGGTAGTGGCGGTGATTGTTATCGCCCTGACGGGGCCGGCGTGGAATCCGCGACCGGAAAAAATCCAGCGGAAGGGGCGGGACATTGTGATTTTGCTGGACGCCTCCCGCAGTATGCTGGCGGAAGATATCAAGCCCAACCGGCTGGAACGGGCGAAGCTGGCCATCAGCGACCTGATGGAAAAGCTGCAAGGGGACCGGATCGGGATTATCGCCTTTGCCGGCAATGCCGTAGTCAAGTGCCCATTGACGCAGGACTA
>JAKQBU010000128.1 GCA_029573975.1 Planctomycetota bacterium | reverse complement strand
CGCCGCGTCATTGCCGCGCCAGTAGCCCAGCGGATCAATATTGAAATCCTGCCGGTAAAAATCTATTCCTTCATCGGTAAGAATACCATCAATATGATCGATCAGCCAGGCGCGGCAGGCCGGGTCCCCCAGCTTCAGCAGGCCGCCGCCGCTGCCGCCATAAATCCATTCGGGATGATTAAGCGAAAGCCAAGTATCGGAATGCACCCGTTCCGGCTCGAACCAGATGATGGTCTTTTTGCCGAAGGTCCGGGCGAAATCGCTGACCTCGCGTATCCCGTTGGGAAACCGCGCCGGATCGCATTCCCAGGTGCCGGTCTTCGGCCAGCCCACGCCGTCACAGGGATACCAGCCGGCATCCTGCCACCAGTAATCAAAATCAACATTCTGCTGGGCATAATACTGGATGAAATATTTTTCCTGAGTTGCATTGCTCATCAGGGTGGGACCGTAATAATTGCCCGGGCACAGGGACATTTGCGGCTGGACCACCTGGCCGTTGGGGCGAGGCAGGTTATACGCCACCATCCATCGCCGCCAGATATTCTGGGCACGGATCCAGTCGCCGGCATAAAACTGCACGACGGCCAGCGGGGTACGCACTTCCTCCCCTGGATGCAGCGTAAAGTTCGTCAATTCCTGGCCGCCGGTAATATGCAGGCTATTATCCGAATTCTGCAAAAAGCGAGTGGACCACTGCCCGGCCCAGCTTAATACGTAAATCAGTCCCTCGTTGCCGGATTCGATATTGAAATAGGGGAATTCGTAATTGGTGGGACGGCCGCCAGCCGGCGCAATGGTTTTGGGAACATCGGAAAGCAGAGCCTCCACATAGGGATGATAACTTTCGATGGAGCAGAAATCACCCTTGGTGCGGTGTAATTTCATATCTCCATATAGGGAGGGATCGAATACGGTATCGATCGCCTCAATATTTTCCAGGATGGGGGTATCCGCGGTTCCGGTATTTTTGAAATAGACTGTCCACTCGGCGGTGGGAAAGTCATCATACGTTACCGCTTCACAGCGAACTTGCAGGGCGGTAGCCGGATCGGTGTAGGTAAGGGTATATTTCATGCGATGCTCATCCAGCGGCATAGATGTAGTTGCGAACTGCCAGTGCGGCAAAAATGCGGCGGAGGATTCCCCGTTATAAATGAAAGAAAACAGCGGCTCCGGCTGGGGGGCGGCAAATTTTTCCGCTATCCATTGCCCCGCTTTAGCCATCTCTTTACGGGATAAAATACTCTCGTAATCTTCACATTCACTATCATCCGGATCGTAACACAACAGCCAGTCCTCAGCAAATAGCATGAAATCCTGCAAATCAACTTTACAGTCCCGGTTCATATCGGATGGGTAATATTCCCCCTTCTCCCGGCAGGTCAGGGTATCGGTGGCAGTAATGGTCAGACGAAAAGGAGTATTTTCATAACCCCAGGTAGCACCCCGGCCCTGAATAAAATCAATCGTACTGGTTCCCTGTGCCGCCAAAAGCAGAGTACAGGGCACATCTCCAACGGCCCCGGTAACTTCAAACAATACCTCACTGCCGTTCTTAACCACCCAGAAATTCCGTTCACCATTATCGCCAGTCCCCCATAACCCGGTAATACGAAGATAAGCTTCGGATATCACCGGAGCAGACCAGCGGACCTTGCAGTGCTTGCCATCTTCCGATGGATGTTGGGCAATT
>JAKQBU010000118.1 GCA_029573975.1 Planctomycetota bacterium | reverse complement strand
ATCGGGCACTGCACCCACACCGGCTCCACTCCCCCAGCCGCCGCCGCCTTCTGCGCCTCTTCCAGCATCCCCGCCGACAGGTCCGCTCCCACTGCCTCCACCCCCATCTGGGCCAGCCGGATGGTATAGGCCCCCGTCCCGCACGCCGCATCCAGCGCGGACCGGATCGGCCATTGCCCCGTAACCCGCTTCAGAAAGGCCTCGATCGCCTCCTGCCGCCGGCCCAGATTGCTCATGGCATCATATTCATCCGCTATCGCATCATAAAAATCCATCTTTCGCACGCCTCCCGCCTGCCGTCTCTTCCCCTTCACCTGTTCCCCCGCCTGCCCCCATCCTATTCCCATCCCCCTGCCAATTCCACCAAATTCCCCCCGCCCGTTTTCTTACCCCAAAGGGTATAATACCGTATCGCCTTCTTTGTTCCCAATATCTTGGGCCTGGTCTTCGTCATCGCCCTGGGCGGCACCTGCACCGAACTCGTTCAGCACTATTTGAACTGGAACGAAAAATCCCAAGGCGTAACATCCTCAAATAAATCTGCGGCCTCCTCCTCGCCGGCCTCTACTTTATCTACTCCGCCCCCTGAATATTGTAAGAATCAGATACCCTTATTCTGAAATGAAAGATACCATTCCGCCGTCCGGCGAATGCCCTCATCGTAGGTAACGGCGGGAGACCAGCCGAGTTGTTCGTGAGCCTTGTCGGTGGGGAATGAGACCTCCTGCCCGAGCCACCAAACGGCATATCGGCTGATGAGCGGCGGACGAGTGGATCGGACCAGATGCGAGATCACTTCGCAGCCCAAACCAACGCTCTGGGCCAGACGATAGGGAATATGCGCATCCGGCGCTGGGCAGTGTAGATCCTGTGCCAGTTTGGTAAAGAAAGCCTTCTGAGTGATGCAGCCGTCGCGGCTGATATTGTACGCTTGACCGACGGCTGCCGGATTCCCAGCCGCCAGCAGACAGGCATCGGCAACATTGCCGCTGTACACGGCGTTTAGAGAGTTCTGACCCGCACCGATGATCCGATAGCGGCCGCTCTTCAATGCATCATACAGCCGGGGCAATCGGTGTCGGTCCCGCGGGCCGTAAATCCACGCCGGCCGGATCACGGTGAGCGGCAGGCCTTGCTGGTTATACATCCGCCAGAGATGCTCTTCTGCCGCGATTTTGGCACGGGTATAATAAAACCACCGCGGAACTTGCTGCGCCCAGGGCTGTTCCTCGGTCAGAATCAGGGAGGGACGATCGGATTGCCCATAGACACTAACCGATGAAATATGCACAAAACGTCTCACCCCGGCTCCCAACGCCGCCGTAGCAATATGAATCGCCGCCTGAACCGTATTTGCTTGAAACTCGTGCCAGCGGCCATAGTCGCCCACCTGGGCCGCACAATGGTAAACGACCTCCACATCCCGGCAAATGCTTTGCAGACGGTTCATATCCGCCAGATTAGCTATCCGTTTTTCTACCGGGAGCCGGTCAAGAAAGTCTGTAAGAGAGCTGGCCCGGGCCAGAGCGCAAACCGGTTGACCGGCAGCCACCAGTTTCTCGATAATGTGACTGCCGAGCAGACCCGTGGCACCAGTTACGAGATTCATACCTGTCTTTCTCTGGATAAAATCCTGCTGGCAGCCGCCCGCCGATGCGGCATCCCTTTCATTCAGTCCATGTGTTCCACCGCCGGCGCGGCAGGAACCTTCCCAATCAGCACCATCCCGAAATGCTCATACTTCTTGCCGGTTTTCGCATCCATGTCATGCCAGCGAACAAGAAACTCCTCCTCGCTCAGCCACGTCCTCCGGAAAGAAGCGGGGTCCTCAAAAATAATTATGCCGTTTTGATGGCCGATGACTACCGCATAATGGCCGTCGTCATAGTCCTCCTTCCAGTCCGCCAGGGTCATGTACCGGTCCGCCCATGCCTGCAGCACCACCATCACCGGATGCCCCTCATCCACAAAACGCTTGACCTCCTCCAGTGGAAACCCGTTTTTCTTATAAACCTCAAAGCCCCGGTCCTGGGCCGCCTTGACGATATTCGCTACCGATGTCCCGTCGCTGTTGGTATGCAATTCCTTCATCAGCTCATCCTCGCGGACTTCCACCCCATAGTATGCCATCACCGTCTGCAAGACTTTGGCCCCGCAATCAAAATCGAATGTCTGCCTCGCTATTTTAAGATTAATCATACGCCGCTTCTATCAAAAAAGGTTCACTCGCCGGTACATGGCGAAAAGAGACTCCGCAAAGGTCCGGCGCAGCCGGTTCAGCGATTTTACCGCAACCGTTCCGTCCGGATGTTTGTATAACCGTTCATTCGTTTCCTGCAGCAGCGCCGGAACCCGGTCGCCCACTCGCCCCCCGGCATTCACAGAATGCGCCGCACAAACATGCCCGTACACCGTGTAGTATTCCGACTCGTTTACAGTCACGCGGACCTCCGGCAGCCGCTTTCGCAGTTCCTCCGCGTAGGTTTCGATATAGATATCGGGACAATAGTATTGCGGACCGTCATCTAGCCTGGAGTACTGAAAATTCATCAGCTCGATCTGGTTGTCCACCACCCCTTTGGCCGTCACCGTGGAATGGCCGTCCAGCATAAACTCCGCCCCGCCCTGGATCTCCTTCGCAATCGATCGATGAAAAGGACGCAGATAGGTATCCGCCAGGTCCGCTCGCAACTTCTCATCCGGCTCACACCCTTTCCGGTAAATCGGCTCCTGATAGACATCTTTAAGCGGTACACTGTCTTCCAAAAGATCCGGATGCCGGTTTCCCTCCAGCAGCAGGCTGCAATACGGAAAAGAAAGGTGCCGGTTGCCGAGAAGATCCCGAAAGTCATACAGCCAGTTCGTGTACCAGTCCACATTTCGCACCAGCCGCGGAAAATCCTCGGACAGCCAATCCAGCGATATCTCGCCGGGAATCACAATCCCGCTGTGAGGTATGACAACCAGCAGCTCTCTGAAAAAGGTATCCATGTACGCACTCCTGAGACCAACGTCTGCTGCCGATACTCAAGCAGGTAATCCCCGGTATTTTATTCACATCCCCACTGGCCGTCAAGCCCATTAGCAAAAACCTATTAGCAAAAACCGCATCTGGCTGCAACCATCTGATTTTTACATTATCCCTTTGATCTGCAATATTTTCTCTCCCGCCACCCAACCTCTTCTCAAAAATGATACGGCAGATTCTTGACATCACCTGCTTTGCCGGTATATATAGCAATTGGTGTTATACAGCAGCAGGGAACCTGTTGATCCGTGGATGGATCAGCAGGCCGGCAACTATCCAGCAGAAAGCAATGTATGGAAACGATTGAGCTGGCATCGGTCGAAGAGGCGGAGGATATCCTCCGCCTCCAGCAGCTTGCCTACCAGTCCGAAGCCCGGCTCTACGACGACTGGTCGTTGCCGCCCCTGACGCAAACTCTCGAATCCCTCCGGCAGGAGTTTGCCTGCTCCATCGTTCTCAAGGCCCTCTGGGACAATCATCTGGCCGGGTCGGTCCGCGCCCGGCAGGAGGGGAACCTCTGCACCGTCCACCGCCTTATCGTCCACCCGGATTACCAGCGCCGCGGCATCGGCTCCCGTCTGCTGCGGGCCATCGAGGACCATTTCCCCACCGCCGCCCGCTTTGAACTCTTCACCGGCAGCCAAAGCACCTCTAACCTCCGCCTCTATCAGCGCCACGGCTACTCTATCACCCGCACCCAGCCGCTCTCCCCCAATGTCATCCTGGTCTTCCTCTCCAAACCCGCCTCCTGTTCCGCGGGATCCATCGCAGCGGATGCCGGTCAAGGCGGAGTTTCTGGCCCAGGGGGAAAATACCCGTCTGGTGGTAACCAATCGGCGGTGGGGGGATCCGCAAGTTTTGTATGACGATTTTTTACTGTTAGCGTGGTAAGATGGAAAACCGGTTCAAGGACCGGTAAGTGATGTGTTTGATTATGTAACAAAAACCAGGTAAACAGTAAGGTTTATAATAGATGATACAAGTTCTCACCTATTGGAACGAAATAGCCCAGGCCACTCTCTTTCTGGGCCGCCATAACCTGCCCAAACATCGCAGTGCTGAGAAAAACTGGGATTTATATCACTTATGCCAAATTATTGATCCGCTGCCCCGCCATGCCAAAATCATTGATCTGGGTTGCGGCGGCCTGGATACCCTGAAATTCCTGCATGCTCTTTCTTTTCAAAATTTGACCGGCGTTGATCTAAATATTCCCCTTCTGGACCGCCTCCAGCAGCTTGCCCGGATGTGGAAGCAAAAAAACCTCAAGAAACCATTCAAACTCAGCCGCCAGGATCTTACCAAAACCTGTTTCCCTGATGCCTCTTATGATTTTGCCGCCTGTATCTCCGTTATTGAACATGGCGTCAATATTGACCGGTTTCTTCAGGAATCAGCCCGCCTGCTCAAATCCGGCGGGATTCTGTTTGTTACCGCCGATTACTGGCAGGAATCCATTGATACCAGCGATGTTTCCGGTCAATTCCATCTGGCCTGGAATATTCTCTCGCAAAAGGATATAGAACGAATTCTCCAGGTTGCTGCTCAATATCAACTCCAACCACTGGTAAGCTCTCCAATTCCCCCATGTCAGGATAAATGTGTCGTCTGGAACCATAAAGAATATACCTTTATAAGCCTGGTTTTCCGGAAGACCGATGGTAATAATAAATAGTTGAGAAAGCGTTGAGGAATCATATAATAATGATTCAGGCGTCCGAAGGGCAGCGTCGATGTGCTATAATTTGTTTTATTGTAGATACTTATGAAAATACTGATTACTGGTGGTGCAGGTTTCATCGGTTCGCATCTGGCGGAAACACTCCTGCGTGATACCCATGAGGTAATTGCTATTGATGACCTCAGCACCGGCTCCCTGCAAAATATAGCTGGCCTGCGTTCCAATCCCCGCTTCCGTTTTGTTTATGATAACGTCCGCCATGCCGAAACCATGCACCTCCTGATCGAACAATGTGACGTGATTTATCACCTGGCGGCGGCGGTGGGCGTCCAGCTCATCGTGGACCGCCCGGTCCACACCATTGAAACCAACATTCACGGCAGCGAGGTCGTCCTGGAAATCGCCAATAAATTTCAGAAAAAAGTCCTGCTCGCCTCTACCAGCGAAGTCTATGGTAAAAGCGAGGCCCCTTCCTTCCATGAGGATGACGATTCGATCTTGGGCAGCACCCGCTTTTCCCGCTGGTCCTATGCGTGCAGCAAGGCCATCGACGAATTTCTGGCCTTCGCCTACTATCAGCAGTATGGCCTGCCCGTTATCGTCGCCCGCCTGTTCAACACCGTCGGTCCCCGCCAGACCGGCCAGTATGGCATGGTTATCCCGCGATTTGTCGAACAGGCTCTCACCGGCCAGCCGCTCAAAATCTACGGCACCGGCCGGCAATCCCGCTGCTTCTGCCATGTAAAAGATGTCATCGCCGGCCTGATCGGCTTAATGGAGAGCGAAAAAGCCCCCGGCCGAGTCTATAACGTTGGTTCTGATCAGGAGATCACCATCGAGGCCCTCGCCGATAAAATCATCGAACTGACCGGCTCCCCTAGCCAAAAACAGTTTCTCTCCTATGAACAGGCGTACGGCAAACCCTTCGATGATATGATGCGCCGCGTACCCAGCCTGGAACGAATCCGGCAGACCATCGGCTATGCGCCTAAAATTACCCTGGAAGAGACTCTGAAAGACATTATCGATTACATCAAACAAAAAATGGGTAGAGAATCATGACAACTGCCATTCAAATTATAGCGGGGAAGGAAATCCTGCCGGCAAGCCTGAATGACAGTCCTACCGCCCGGGCCATCGCCCGGAAACTTCCCATAATTGGGATTGGACAACGCTGGGGAGATGAGATATATTTTGATATTCCTGTGCAGATGGATTTGGAGCCGGATGCCCGGGAGGTGGTGCAGGCAGGAGAGTTGGGCTACTGGCCTACCGGAAATGCGTTTTGCATCTTCTTCGGTCTCACCCCCGTCTCGCAAGGTGATGAAATTCGTGCTGCTTCGGCGGTGAATATCATTGGATGTGTACAAGGCGACCTGTCGGTCCTGCGAAACGTTCGCTCCGGTACCGAAGTTCGCATCGAGTGAATTGGTTGAATTAGTAAGGAGTAAAAACCGTGCCATTAGTAACCACCAAAAAAATGTTTGAACAGGCCTATAAAGGCGGTTTTGCCATCGGGGCTTTCAATGTCAATAATATGGAACTCATGCAGGCGATTATCGATGCCTGCAAGGAAGAAAACGCGCCCGTCATCCTGCAGATTTCCAAAGGGGCCCGTGCCTATGCCAACATTAAATACCTCAAGGCTCTGATTGACACCGCCGTCCAGATCACCGACCTGCCCATCGCCATCCACTGCGACCACGGCGATACCTTCGAGCTGTGCAAGCAATGCGTCGATGACGGCTACACTTCCGTCATGATTGACGCCTCCCACAAGCCCTTCGATGAAAATGTGGCCCTGACCAAGCAGGTCGTCGAATATGCCCACAAACATAAGGTTGTGGTTGAGGCCGAAATTGGCCAGCTCGGCGGCATTGAAGAAGATGTTGTCGGCGTCAGTTCTGACGATGTAATGAAACACGTGACCGATCCAGTGGAAGCCGAAAAATTTGTCAAACTGACCGGCTGCGACTCTCTGGCTGTCGCCTGCGGCACCAGCCACGGCGCCTACAAATTCAAAACCGCGCCCAAGCTGGCCTTCGATGTTATCGAAGAAATCGGCAAACGCCTGCCCG
>JAKQBU010000094.1 GCA_029573975.1 Planctomycetota bacterium | reverse complement strand
CCAGTTTCGATGAATTTTTTGGCATTGTCCCAGGCACCGCCGGCATTGGCCATGAAGATGGCGACGGCGAAACCGCAGGCCAGGCCGCCCGCCAGAAGTCCCATAACCCCCGGAACGCCCAGAATCAGGCCGACGACAATCGGAACTACCAGGGCCAATAACGAAGGTATAATCATTTCCCTCTGAGCACCGGCGGTGGAAATGGCCACGCAGCGGGCGTAGTCGGGCTTTCCGGTTCCTTCCATAATCCCGGCGATTTCCTTGAACTGTCGCCGCACTTCCTTGACCATGGCGTAAGCGGCCCGTCCGACAGCTTCCATGGTCATGGCACAGAATACGAAGACGAGCATTACCCCGGCAAACATGCCGCAGAGAACGCGGGGATTCATCAGGGTAATTTCATAGAAAGTCATATACTGATTCATGGAGGCTTTCGGGGAGCTTACCAGTTCAATCTCATGCTCTTTGGTATCCTTGCCCGGAATTGTGGCTTCACGGACATTTTCCTCATTTAATGCCCCCAGACCAGGCAGCACATAACCGATTTCCACATTTTTAAAACTGTTATGGCTCAGATCCATCAAGCCGTCCACTTTGAAACCCTTTTCATCCGCGGCAGTTACTTCGGCCCATTTGTTGTGGCCGATATAATAGACCTGCTGGGCTTTTACATTCTGTTGGGCTTTGATAAATTCCAATGCTTCACGATTCTGTCCGACCCGAACTTCCTCGATATAGGCGGCCATCAGGGCCAGAGCCGTCAGAGCGGCGGAGCCGATGGCAAAGCCTTTGCCGGTGGCGGCAGTGGTATTGCCCAGACTATCCAGGGCATCGGTCCGTTTGCGGACATGCGGTTCCTGGTGGGTCATTTCGGCATTGCCGCCGGCATTGTCGGCGATGGGACCATAGGCATCGGTTGCCAGGGTAATTCCGAGGGTGGCCAGCATTCCGACCGCGGCAATACCCACACCATAAAGGCCGAGCGAATATTCATGGAAACCGCCGGCAAAACCATAGGCGAGCATAATCGCAACGATAATCGTGGTCAGTGAGGCCCAGGTACTTTTCATCCCCAGGGCGATCCCGGCGATAATAACGGTGGCCGGTCCGGTTTCGGACTGTTTGCTGATATGTTTGGTCGGATTGTATTCGTAACTGGTATAGAATTCGGTGCCTTTTCCGATAATAATTCCTGCAATCAGGCCGGCAATGACCGAGCCGGAGATGCCCAGCCAGCTTACGCCGGGGATATCTTTCAGGAGAAGCCAACTGAACAGCAGGGTGCCTAGGATAATCAGGAAACTGCTGCCGTTGATTCCACTCCCCAGGGCGCCCAGCAGATCCTTCATGGTCGCATCTTCTTTCGTACGCACCATGCGGATTCCGATGATACTCATTACAATACCAATGCCCGCCAGGATCATGGGCAGGGCCAACATCTTGGCCTGGGCGACAATCATTGCCGTACCGCTTAATTGATTCATCGACGTAATGGCTGCCACACCCAGTGCGGCGGTGGCCAGAATCGAACCGCAGTAACTTTCATACAGATCGGCACCCATGCCGGCCACATCGCCGACATTATCCCCGACGTTATCGGCAATAGTTGCAGGATTCCGCGGGTCATCTTCGGGAATGCCGGCTTCCACTTTACCCACCAAGTCCGCCCCCACGTCCGCGGCCTTGGTATAAATACCGCCGCCGACACGGGCAAACAAGGCCTGACTGCTGGCACCCATACCGAAACAAAGCATAACCACGGTGATTTCCACCAGATCCATATGAAAACCCGGTTTCAACGCAGGAGCAATCTTGGCCAGAATCAAAAACCACATGGAAATATCAAACAAGCCAAAGCCAACAACTACCAGCCCCATAACCGCTCCGGCCCGGAAGGCGACCTGCAGGCCGCGATTCAGGCTTTCCTTGGCACCCTGAGCGGTACGATTGCTGGCGAGGGTCGCCGTTTTCATTCCCAGAAAACCGCATAGCCCGCTGAAGAAACCGCCGGTTAAAAAGGCGATAAACACCAGGTGGTGTTGCAAATTATATTGGCCCATTATGTACAGAATAACCGAAACCACGACAAAGAAAAGGGCAACCACCTTATACTGCCGTTTGAGATAGGCCATGGCGCCTTCGCGGACGTAGGCGGCGATTTCTTTCATGCGTTCATCGCCTTCGGGGGCGCTGACAACCTGCTTGTAAAGCCCCCAGGCAGCAAACAGAGCAATGATCGAACCGATCGGGGCAATCCACCATAAAACCAGCGGCCAGGTCATCAGTGAGAATCCACCTTCTACCGGTTCTGCCGCGGTAGCGGCCTCCTGACCGAAAACCAGGCTGCTCATCGACAATATTGCCGCCGAAGCAACCAGTAAAACCAATCCCCGCATACCCAGATAACCTTTCTTGCTCACCTTATTCTCCTTCTGGCTAAGTACTTCTTATGAGCCGGTACGATTTATAGTATCCTGTCGCTTTGCGACAGCCTTTTCAATACACAAACCTAATCACCCGCGGGACGAGTATGTTGCCGATCAAATAAACCGGCAATAACCCCGGGGAAGAATAACCAGATACCCCCTATTCTTCCATGAATTTTTTAAAAATCATGCGGTATTATTTTCTCCTGACCGCATAACGGCATACGGCTCACCTAGGAAGAAATGTTTTGAAATTCCAAGTTGCCAACCTAGAACGCCAAGCTGACGGAGCCGGTACCATGCAGAACTATCTCAAAACAAACCGGACTTGCGGCCCCGGCGGCGTTTCTTTTCAGAAGGTTTTTCGTAGTAACTCTGGCGCTTGATGTCTTTGATCAGCCCTTCTTTTTCGCACATTTTTTTGAAGCGTTTCATCATCTGCTGAATGCTCTCGCCGCCTCTTGCCTTAACTTTGATCATCTATTTCTCCGGTTATTGTAACTACTGCTTTATATCAAACTCATTAAACGATTTATAGAACCTGCAAGTTTAGGGAAAAAGTAACAAACTGCAAGCAAAATGCATGGGCGGCTGGCAAAATTTTTGGTAAAATTTTATGGCAGGCTGCAAAATAATCTTGCGTAAATATTGCTTAATATCTTTAAAATCAATTAGTTATAATAATAATATTCCAAGGGTTTTTTGCGGTCTTTTCCCTTTAATGATCGGCTAATTTCTGGATAATGCCGTAATAAACTTTTAGGTATTCTTGCTGACAGGATGGCAGATTGTTACGGGCAAGCCGCCCTGAAGATGTTTTATCGGAAAGGCTGACGATGGAAACTGAGGTAAAGCACTGTAATGTAACGACTTGTGAAATATCTATTCGTGTTCGTTATTGCGAGGTGGACCGGCAGAATGCGGTTCATCACAGCCAATATATTATCTATTTTGAATTGGGCCGGACGGAACTGCTGCGGCAGAATGGCTATGCATATAAAGACCTGGAAGATAATGGGATAACGCTGGTTATCGCCCGGTTGGATATCCGGTATCGCAGCCCGGCCCGATATGATGATAAATTGACGGTTACGACCCGGCTGGGGAAGGTGGACCGGGCCAGACTCGAACACCTCTATGAAATCCGCCGGCCTGCCGATAACCGCCTGATCGCCGAAGGATCCACTATTCTGGTGCACGTGGACAAAGCCGGCCGGCTTCAGCCGATGCCCGTCTTTTTCGTACCTGAAAATTACGAATAAAGCCCTATTTACTGTAAAAACCGGGGGAATTGCCATATTTTACAGTATATAGGTTAATTTTTGCTATTTATATATTTTTTTCGTATTATATCTTGAAATAATAACGAAATTCGTAATAATGACGCCAGCGTCAAAAGCTCTTCGACCCCTTGTTATTGGGGCGCCAGAGCTGTTTTGGATGACGAAATCGACTTTTGGCGGTTCCGTCAATAATAAAACGAAAATAATAGTATTTACGCCAGGCTGGTACGTATCAGGTTAAAAATATATGGCAGGTCAGATTATTTCATCCCCTAACCAGTGATGATGCAAAGCATTTTACAGGAGATATGATATGAATTTTACGGGATTAACGATCGGGATACCCAAAGAAATCATGGCCCGGGAACGACGAGTGGCAGCCACTCCCGAAACAGTGAAAAAAATGGTATCCAATGGGGCAAAGGTGCTGGTGGAGGTTCATGCTGGGGAAGAATCCTGTTTTACCGATGAGGAATACCGGCAGGGGGGTGCGGAAATTGTGGCGGCGGTCGAAGATCTCTTTAGCCGCTGCGATTTGATTTTGAAGGTTAAAGAACCCCGCTTTTCCGACCGAACGGGCAAGCATGAAATCGACATGATGAAAGAAGGGCAGCACCTGATAACTTTTCTGCATCCCGCTTCGCCGGCCAATCACCAGATGGTTCAAAAGTTGGCAGCCCGTAAAGTGACAGGAATCAGTCTGGATTCGATCCCCCGGATTTCCCGTGCCCAGAACATGGATGCCCTGACGGCCATGAGTACGGTGGCCGGATACAAAGCGGCAATCATGGCGGCCAATATGCTGCCGAAATTTATGCCGATGATTGCCACGGGGGTGGGGATGATTCCGCCGGCCCATGTTCTGGTGGTGGGGGCCGGGGTAGCGGGGTTGCAGGCACTGGCAACTGCCAAACGGCTGGGGGCGGTGGTTCATGCGGCGGATATCCGGCCTGATGCGGCGGAACAGGCCAAAAGTATCGGGGCCAAAGTTGTGGACCTGGGAATTCCGCCGGAAGAAGCGGTGGGAAAAGGCGGTTACGCCCGCAAACTTTCGGATGAATGGCTGAAAAAGGAACGGCAGGCATTGCAGCCGGCAGTGGCCCAGGCCGATGTGATGATTTTGACAGCTTTGATTCCGGGCAAGGTGGCTCCCATTCTCATTACGGATGAGATGGTAAAGACCATGAAGAAGGGATCGGTTATTATCGACGTGTCTATCGACCAGGGCGGAAATTGTGAGATTTCCGAATCGGGCAAACAAATTGTGAAATACGGAGTAACCATCGATGCCACTCCCAATCTACCCAGCATGATGGCCCAAAGTTCCACCTGGATGTTTGCCAATACGGTGTATAACCTGCTTTGTCATGTTGTCAAAGACGGGAAAATCCTGATTGACTCCAGCGATGAAATCATTGCCTCTTCTCTGGTCAGCCGGGAGGGGAAAATCGTACATGCCGGAACGCTGGAAGCCATGCAGGCGCAATAATGGGGCGCGAATCGAATTACAAGGAAACGTAATATGGAACACATACTGCTTTGGGTGCTGCTGGCGCTGGCGGCGGCGGGGGGGTACAAACTCATTCGTGATGTGCCCAGCCTGCTGCATACGCCGCTGATGTCAGGAATGAATGCCTTATCCGGCGTGGTGATTTCCGGGGCGCTGGTCGTGACCGCTTTGGCGGTGGACCACAACAGCAAACTGTTGGGCGCTGCCGCGATTGTCCTGGCGGCGATTAATGTAGTGGGCGGGTTTGGCGTAACGAATCGTATGTTGAAGATGTTCAGAAAAAAAGAAGAGTGAAAAAACCATGCCGACGGACAAAATCATCAATCTGATTTGCATAGGGGGAATTATCGTTGGGATTCGCTGGATGAATTCCCCCCGGACGGCCCGCCGGGGGAATCTGCTGGGGGCTGTCAGCCTGCTGGCTGCCATCGCGGCGACGCTCCTCTGCCGGGATATCATCACCCTCAAAATTCTGTGGCTCTCTCTGTCGGCAGGGACCGTCCTGGGCCTCCTGCTGGCTTATACGGTTCGTATGATTCAAATGCCCCAGTTGGTGGGTTTGCTGAATGGTTTTGGCGGGGCTGCCTCCGCACTGGTGGCGATGGTGGTACTCCGTGAATCTGCGGAATCCCTCTCCGGCCTTTCTCGATTCATTGGGGGTCTGGCCCTGGCAGTGGGCGGCGTTACCTTCGGCGGCAGTATGATTGCGGTGGCCAAACTGGATGGCAGGATGAATCCCCGGCCCATCGTTCTGAAAGGCCATTTCTGGTTGGTTCTTCTCACGATAGCGGTTATGGGCTGCCTGCTGGCTTTTTTAACGATCCGATTCTCCTGTGCTTTTCAGGAATATGGCTCTCCCTTGCTGCTGGTTCTCAGTTTGCTCTTTGGTGTTCTTTTTGCCATTCGGGTTGGCGGTGGGGATATGCCGATTACGATTTCCCTGCTGAATTCCCTTTCGGGCCTGGCCGCCGCCATTGTGGGGCTGGCGACCTCGGATCTGCTGAGCGTGGCGGTCGGCGCGATTGTCGGTTCGGCGGGTCTGGTTTTAACGCAAATCATGTGCCG